>JBBRMZ010000052.1:0-24466 GCA_038230555.1 Chitinophagales bacterium | reverse complement strand
GAAAAAATTGATCTTTTTAATCCTAACCTTTTCGCTTGCCACCCTCGCTGCCGCCCAACCCAATTTTACGGGCCGCTGGGAAGGGTCGCTTGCCATCCCAGGCAAAACCGTCCGTCTCGTTTTCCACATCGACAAAAACGCCGCAGGCGCTTTTTCCGCTACCATGGACAGCCCCGATCAAGGCGCTACGGGCCTAAATTGCGATAAAACAAGCATTTCCGGCGACAGCGTTTTTATCTCGATCGCTATTCCTGGCGGCGCTACCTATGCCGGCAAAATAATCGAAGACGGCGACCAGATAACCGGGTTTTTCAAGCAGAGTAAGGCTTCCCTGCCGCTCAATCTGAAAAAAAAGGAGGCGTCCACTTCGTCCACCCCCAACAGGCCGCAGACCCCCAAACCGCCTTTCGACTATACGAGTGAAGACGTCGAATACGATAACGCCGGCTCAACCCAGCATTTCGGCGCCACGTTCACCAAGCCTCGCGGCGCTACGCATTTTCCGGTCGCGCTCCTCATTACCGGCAGCGGCCAGCAGGACCGGGACGAAACCATTTTCGACCATAAACCTTTTGCCGTCATCGCCGATTATCTCGCTAAGAACGGGATTGGCGCTTTGCGCGTCGACGACCGCGGCATGGGTCGCTCCACCGGCGACCTTCTAAAAGCAACCTCCGCCGATTTTGCTAAAGACGTCGAGATCAGTCTCGCTTATCTGAAAACCCGGAAAGACGTCGATACCCTGAAAATTGGCCTGATCGGACACAGCGAGGGCGGCATGATCGCCCCGATGATCGCCGCCCGCCATTCCGAAATTGCATTCATTATTTTATTGGCCGGGCCGGGCGTCCCGATCATCGACCTGATGGGACGCCAAAACCTGGACGTCCTGAAAAGCGTTGGCGTGGATTCGGCTTCCGCCAAAAATTATGTGGATAATATGTACGTCAAAATGGTTGAAGCAATTGTAACAGCGCCGACTGACTCTATGGCGACCGCAAACGGCAAAGCCGTTTTTGAGGGCTGGAAAAAGCAAACGTCCGCAGCGACCGTCCGTAATCTGACCAACGTAACCGACGAAACTACTGAAAAACAATTCCTTCAATCCATGACCCGCACCCTGCATACGCCCTGGTGGACCTATTTTATGCAATACCGCCCCGCTGAAAACCTGCGCCTCGTTCAATGCCCCGTCCTGGCGCTCAACGGAGAAAAAGATATACAGGTCGCCGCCGAACCCAACATTGCCGCTATTAAAAAAGCCCTGATTTCCGGCCGGGCGTCTTCTTTTGAAACGCAGATCCTGCCCGGCCTGAATCACTTATTCCAAACCTGCAAAAAATGCACAGTCGAAGAATATAAAGAGTTAGAGGAAACATTTTCACCTGCGGCGTTGAGAATAATGGGGGATTGGATTAAAGGCGTGGAGAAAAAATAGCTAACTATAAAGTCCCTAAATGGGTATTCTTAAAAGAATCGCTATATTTCAGCCCAAAACCGAACATCCGGTCCATACAGGAATGGGCAAAAAGGATAACCCCGGCTATGAGCGCGGCGTCCGAATGGTAAAAATAGCCCGCCAAAAATACCGCTACCGCGACGCCTTTATGGTGCGCCAGGTTATACGTAACGGCGCCAACGCGCGGGTTGACAAGATAGCCGATCATGCCGACGTCCGGTAAAAGAATAAACGCGGCGAACTTCCAGAAAGGAAAGCCCATTTGAAGGAACGCCCAGATGCTGAATAAAAACAGGGCGGCTTCTTCGAGACGGAGGAGGTACTTCATTTTAGATGTGTTGCGAACTGTTGTTTAAGCCCTAAAGAAAATGTAAAACGTTCGACTAACCAAAATTTTCAGTAATTTTGTCTCTTACATTGGCTTCTTAGATAAAGCCGCTCAAAAAATCTACGGCAAAAGATAAATACCATAATTTAGTAAAAAAAGCATTGCAAAAAGAAGGATGGACGGTAACAAACGACCCTTTTTATGTTAACACACTTGAAAGAAATGGTTGTGTGACAATTTTAATGGGTCATAAATTCAGAACCATTTATAAGGCTCAAATTGACGCTTTTTAAAAGGGTTTGCCACCTATAAGAACCATTTTTCAACAACCAATTAATTTGCTCCATTTAAATTGTTACACAACCAATTTTTTTAATATTCTAGCAGCTATATTTTACTATGAAAGTAAAACATCCTCATACTGAACCAAATATCAAAGAAAAGCTCCAAGTTTATGTGTTGCGGGATTTTAAGGAATATTTGGGCGAATCAGCATTGATCGTATTCAGTGTGTTGCTTGCATTAGTATTAACTGAGTATTTCAATAACCTACATGAAAAGAAAGACACAAAGGAATTGTTGAATAATATACGGATTGAACTATTAAATAATAAACAAGCTGAACAAGAGCAATATATTTATCAAAGAAATATTCTGAAAGTTATTGATACCGCCTTAAAAACGCCTGCATTACAGCAAAAAATTGTGGTTGATGGTGAATTCCGCCTGAATTATATTGCACCTGAAGGCGTGGTTAATCGCGATTTAAGCACTGTAGCTTGGGATGTGGCTAAGGGCCATAACATTACTACTAAAGCAAGCTTTAAGCTAATTGCTAAGCTGACAGATATTTATGCCAACCAGGCAAGAATTGATAAATTGGAGGAAAAGGTGGCAACTGTGCTTTTAAGCCGTGAATCAAGAAAAATTGTTAATATTCACGAGACTTTGATACTGCTGCGAGACAATTATAAAGGCTGGGCCTTCGACCGCTCACTTGCATTGATCGCTAAATACGATGCTGCAATTATGCTTCTGGGCGAGGAGATTAATTAGTAGCAGTCTGTAGCGGTAGTTGACTTGTTAAAATACTTTAGCTTCTCATAAAACCCACTCTTTTGGAAAACCATTTATTAGAACTATTAATTCAATAGTTTAGAGATAAATTGGTTATAAAAGTTAATATTTTAGGGAGCTTATATTGTTATAAATTTTGATGAACAATTTTTGTACAATATTGAAGTCCATTCGGTAGAAGGAATAAGAAACTACTTTGAGAAGAATGGTAATCCTAATGAAGTTTTAAAAGGTATTCCGTTATTTACATCGATGGTCGAGATATACCTTCGCTCCCCGCGCTTTTTGACGTAAATTAACGGAATAGAAAAGATTTAGTAATGGACAAAATTAAGCCTTATAAAATTATCGTCAGAAATATCGTCGCCGAAGCTGCCAATATAGACGTCCGTCCGGATACGGGTTTTGCCGTCGCTTAAACCGGAAAGCCTTAAACGCTCAATGAAATTCCACTACCTCCTCGCCGTCGCCGTCGCCAACGCGCTAACTGAAATCTTTCAGAAAGGACGCTACGCCGACCAGGTGGTTGAGAAAACCTTGCGCTCCAATCCGAAATGGGGCGTCCGCGATCGGGCTTTCATCGCTGAAAACGTGTACGACGCCGTCCGGCGATGGCGGCTGTTGTGGTTTTTGGCGGGCGAAGCCCCTTCTTTTGAGCGGGAAAAACTTATTCGCCTGCTCGGCTTACAGTTAGCGCTCAACGGTTCGGAACTACCCGACAGGCCGGAATTTGCCGGTTTAGAAACTGCGGACATCCTTGCCCAAAGAGCCGGCTCGGCGGAAAGAAAAATCCGCGAATCAATCCCGGACTGGCTGGACGAACGCGGCGCGGCAGAACTCGGAGAAGATAAATGGAACAAAGAACTGGCCGCGCTCAACCTCCCGGCGCCGGTGGTCGCGCGCGTCAATACGCTCAAAACCGACCGGGCTACTTTACAAACGCTCCTGGCAAAAGAAGGCTGGGAAACCGTACCAACCGCGCTGGCGCCCGACGCGCTTGTCTTTAACCGACGCGGCGCTATTTTCAAAACCGCCGCTTATCAGGGCGGGCTGTTTGAAGTTCAGGACGCCGGTTCTCAACTCATAGCTCCGTTTTTATCGGTCGCGCCGGGTATGCGGGTCGTCGACGCCTGCGCGGGCGCGGGCGGCAAAACGCTCCACCTCGCGGCTCTCATGCAAAACAAAGGAAAGATCATTGCGCTCGATACGGAGGCCTGGAAACTGGAGGAACTAAAAAAACGCGCGGCGCGCAACGGCGTCTCCATTATAGAAACCCGCGTAATCGAATCCCCCAAAACGATTCAACAACTACAGGGTTTTGCCGACCGTCTTTTGCTGGACGCGCCCTGTTCCGGCTTGGGCGTGTTGCGCCGGAATCCGGACGCCAAATGGAAACTTAAACCAGAGGCCGTCGAGGACGTCATAAAACTACAGGAACAAATTCTACGGGATTACTCAACAATGTTGCAGGCAGGCGGGGAAATGGTTTACGCCACTTGTAGCGTGCTGCCTTCTGAAAATGAACGACAGGCGGTAACTTTTTTATCCGCGCATCCAACCTTTCAATTAGAAGCGCAGCGCACGCTAACGCCCGCCGTCGACGGGTGCGACGGGTTTTACATGGCTAAACTGCTTGAAAAGCGCTAAATTACACCGCCGCCACCGCCAGCGCTTTATACATCCGGTCGACCAATAGATCCGCTTCGGCTTTTTTAACCGTCAGGGGCGGCAGTAACCGGATCGTGTTCGGCTGTGAAGACGATCCTACAAAAACATGCTCTTCCAACGCCAGTCTTTTGCGCAGCCCCGCGACCGGGTAATCAAAATCCAGGCCGATCATAAAGCCCAGTCCGCGAACGGCTTTCACGCCCGGCAGCGTGGCAAGGCGCCGCATTAGGTAAGCGCCTAAAGTAGAAACATGTTCAATTAAAAATTCATTTTTCAGCACGTCCAGCACGGCAATACCGGCGGCGCAGGCCAAATGGTTGCCGCCAAAAGTTGTGCCCAACAACCCATGTTTTGCCGGAAAACGCTCATGTATCAGGACGGCCCCCATCGGAAAACCGTTGCCCATGCCCTTGGCCACCGTAATCAGGTCGGGCGTTACCCCTGCGGCGTGTTGATAAGCAAAAAACTTCCCGCTCCGGCCATAGCCGGATTGTATTTCGTCCAATATCAGTAAAGTATCATTTTCGCGACAGGCCGCTTGCAGGTCGCGAAGAAAACCGGCGTCCGGGATATGGATACCGCCGATCCCCTGGATTCCTTCAATGATGACCGCGCAAACGTCGCCTTTGGCCAGGCTGGCGCGGACGCTGGTTATATCGTTCAGCGCGTAAAATTCTTTTTCAAAGGTCGTATTGATGGGCGCCTGAATTTTAGCGTCTTGGGTCACGTTGACCGCCGCCGAGGTCCGGCCATGGAATCCCTGTTTGAAGGCGACGACTTTAGTGCGTCCGTTGTAAAAGGACGCCATTTTCAGCGCGTTCTCGTTGGCTTCTGCACCCGAATTGCACAGGAATAACTGATATTCTTCGCCCAATCCCGACAATTCACCTAACTTTTGCGCCAGTTCCGTTTGCAAATGGTTGACGATCGAATTGGAATAGAAACCTAAGCGTTGAACCTGGCCGGTCAGCGTTTTTACATAATGCGGATGGGAATGTCCGATGGAAATCACCGCATGACCGCCGTAAAAATCGAGGTAAGGCGTTCCGGCTTCGTCAAATACATAACAACCTTCGCCCCGAACCGGCTCCACCGGATATAAAGGATAAACGTCAAATAATTTCATTGGTAAAATGAATAAGCCGTTAGCACTTAGCCGTTAGCTTATAATTTGTTGATTATGAATGAATTAATAGAGCTGTAAACTTGGCGTTTTATAAAAAATATTCGCGTATACATCCTGCAAATCTAGATTCAGACGACGTCAAAACGCCAGCGCCTTCAACAACAACCCTTCCGTTTGCGGAACCCCAAACATCAGGTTCATATTCTCCACCGCCTGCCCGGAAGCCCCCTTCAGCAAATTGTCAATCATGGAAACAATAAAAACCTTTCCGTCCTTTTTTTCCACGTAAACAATCGCTTTGTTCGTATTCACGACCTGCTTCAAATGCGGATTTTGATCGGCAACCCGCGTAAACGGCGCTTCGCGGTAATAATCTTTATACAGCTCCTGGATCGTTTCCTCCGGCATATCCGTTTTCATATAAACGGTAGCGAAAATACCGCGCGCAAAATTTCCCCGGACGGGTATAAAATTCAGATCGCGGTTAAAATCCGGTTGAAGTTGCCGAACGCTTTGGCCAATCTCTTTCAGATGGCGGTGTTGAAAGACTTCGTAGACCGAAATATTATTATTGCGCCAGCTAAAATGCGTCGTGTCGGTCGGCTTTTGCCCCGCGCCGGTCGACCCGGTAACAGCGTGGATATGGACGTCGTCGCTCAAAGCGCCCGCCGCCGCGAGCGGCAATATGGCCAACTGAATTGCCGTGGCAAAACAGCCCGGATTTGCGATATGCCGCGCCGAACGGATCCGGTCGCGGTTCAGTTCGGTCAGCCCGTAAACAAAATCATGCTCCGGCGAAGCAATCCTGAAATCCTGGCTCAGGTCTATGATCCGAAGCCGGTCCGGAATAGTAGGGTGAGCAGATAAAAAAGTTTTTGCTTCTCCGTGCCCAACGCAAAGAAATAAAACGTCGATCCCTTCAAAATCCAATTGAGCGGTGAAAGTAAGTTCGCTTTCTCCAGCCAGATCGGTATGCAGGTCGCTAATTTTCTTGCCCGCGCTGCTGGCGCTGTGTACAAAAACGACGCGCGCTTTCGGATGGTAAACCAGTAGCCTTAACAACTCCCCTGCCGTATATCCCGCGCTGCCGATTACGCCAATTTTAATCATATTAAAAACAAAGATTGTCTAACCATTTCAATGACGCCCTACTTTTGCATAAGCGCTATGCGCGCGGAGGGTTAGTAGGAGTTCTTTTATTTTTTAGTAAAAAATAAAAGAACTCCCATTTCCGGATTTTTCGCGATAAGTACTTATTCAGATAATACAGGTTAACCTTATTCTTCGACGTCCAGCGCCGCGCCGCTGTTCACCTTCCGGTGGATCATGCTTTGGTTGCCCAAAATTTTGGTAAACCCGCGCACGTCCTCGCCCGTCCAGGCGCGGTTCATTTCGCCGTAACTGCCAAAAGCGGAATTCATCAGGTCGTGCGCCGATTCGATTCCCTGCAATTCAAAACGGTATGGATGCAGTTGAACCATGACTTTTCCTGTTACCATTGACTGCGTATCTATCAAGAAAGTTTCGATGTTGCGCATGACCGGATCCAAAAACTGTCCTTCGTGCAGCAACATGCCGTACCAGTTCGAGAGCTGCTCTTTCCAATATGCCTGCCATTTGGTCAGCGTATGCTTTTCCAGCAGGTGGTGCGCTTTTATAATCATCATCGCCGCGCCAGCTTCAAAACCTACCCTCCCTTTGACCCCGATGATCGTATCGCCCACATGGACGTCGCGGCCAATAGCGTAAGGCGTCGCCAGCGCTTCCAGCGCCCGGATGGCATCCGTCGGGCGCGCGAAAGTTTGATCGTTTAAACCGGCCAGTTCGCCTTTACTAAAATGCAGTTCGACAATAGAAGGGTCGGTTTTTTGTAATTGAGAAGGGTAAGCGGTTCCGGGCAGCGGTTGGCCGGACGTCAGCGTTTCTTTGCCGCCGACGCTTGTTCCCCACAGGCCTTTATTGATCGAATACTGCGCTTTTTCCCAACTCCACGCAACGCCGTGTTTTTCGAGGTATTCAATTTCTGCCTGACGCGAAAGTTTCAGGTCGCGGATGGGCGTGATGATCTCCAGGTTTTCGCCGAATATATTGAACACCAGATCGAAACGCACCTGGTCGTTGCCCGCTCCGGTGCTACCGTGGGCGACAGCATGGGCGTCCAGCGCGTTCGCGTATTCGACGACCGCCAGCGCCTGGAACATCCGTTCGGCGCTCACCGACAAGGGGTAAGTATTATTCCTTAATACGTTTCCAAAAATCAGATATTTGACGCAGCGCTCGTAAAAGTCCTCGACGGCGTCTTTGACGGCAAAGGATGACGCCCCCAGCGCGTACGCTTTTTCTTCCATCCGCTTCAGGTCGTCGGCGCTAAATCCGCCCGTATCGACGGTAAACGCGTGGACTTCATAACCTTTGTCGGAAGTCAGGTATTTAATGCAAAACGAGGTATCCAGCCCGCCCGAATAAGCCAGGACTACTTTTTTAGTATGGTTCATTTCTGGTTGATCGTTGAATATATTAAACGCTTTCGCAAAAGATAGGGGCGGATTCCTGCCGCGCGCCCGCTATTACCGCGTCAGCGTCCGTTTTATTTTCAGCGTTCAGGATCATATCAGTCAGGTCGAACTGCATGCTTTCTTCTTTGCTCGGCGCCAGCATACCCGTACAAAGACACATTTTCCGGTTGTTCCGCATCAGGATGTCGTAGTTCGGGCAGGCGCTGCAACTATTCCAGAACACCTCGTCCTGGGTCAATTCGGAAAAAGTGACCGGCACGTAGCCTAGTTCCGTGTTGATCCGCATGACCGGCAGGCTGGTCGTGATGCCGAACACGCGGGCCTGCGGATAGAGATCGCGGGCCAGGTCGAACGCCGCTTTTTTAATTCTTTTGGCCAGGCCGTGTTTGCGGTATTCAGGATCGACGATCAGGCCGGAATTGGACACATATTGCCCGTGGCTCCAGTGTTCGACATAACAAAATCCGACAATGCGTTCGCCTTCCAAAGCGACGACGGCGTGGCCGCTTTCCAGTTTTTTCTTAATATAATTTGGGTCGCGTTTGGCAATTCCGGTTCCGCGCACTTTGGCGGATTCTTCTATAAGGTGGCAAATCGTTTCCGCATAACGGTTATGTTGCGCGTCGGCAATGATTACCTGAAACTGTTGGGATTCCATATAATTTTTTACGGTAAATGATGGAGAAAGAGATACCCGTTTTGGTCGTGAAATAGCTTGAAGCGTCATCTTTCTAAGAGTAATATATTTTATGAAAAAATGAATAAAAAATATTTGTCCTTCCCATACCTCCATATAAAAGGCGTCCGGAAACTAAAAAATATACAATTAAGCGTCTTAAAAAGTCGTGCCGAAGTAATCCAATACTTCAAACTAACCTTTTTACGCTTCCAATAAAATAATGTAGAAACAGGGGTTGTAGCGCGTTATCGTTGGAAAGACATGGGTCTTTCCTTGAACTTTCGTAACGGGAAACAACTATAAGGATTTGTACGGCAAGATTAATCTGAAATCTTATGCGCCGGATGGATTACCGTCGTCGCGTACCGACCGGCGGAATGCGCGTATTTCTGCCAGGTCGGGGAGACCGGAAGGCGGAAGCAGGCGTGAAATAAAAAGAAAACATACTTTTTACCATAATAGGCCAAAAGTACGCTCTTTTTTGATACGCTGCAAAAAATTTTGCCCCTTGCATAAAAATTTAACAAAAAAATAGGAACAATCTAAGTATTTCGTTAAATCACCCTTCTAAAACCGAAAAAAGTCTCCATATTTGACGGTCTCCTGAAAACGGCGTAATTTTGTAAAAAATATAGTATGGCTCATTCGCACGATCACGTCGGCGATCATTCGCATCATCATCACGGACCCGTAGAGATCACTCATCTTAACCGCGCTTTTATCGTCGGCATCGTTCTCAATTTTCTTTTCGTCGTTTTAGAGACCATTACCGGCCTCGTCCAGGGTTCCCTCTCCCTGCTTTCCGACGCCGGCCACAACCTCGGCGACGTGGCCAGCCTGGCCATCGCCCTTTTGGCCTTCAAACTTTCGCAGCTAAAAACCAACGAGCGATATACCTACGGTTACCGGAAAACCACCATTTTGGTCGCTTTGCTTAACTCGGCGATCCTGTTGGTCTCCATTTGTTTTATCACTTTTGAGGCCGTCCGTCGCTTTAATCATCCCGAACCGGTTGCCGGAAAAACGGTGGCTATCGTTGCCTTCGTAGGCATTCTGGTTAACGCCTTCACAGCCTGGCTTTTCCTACAGGACAAAGAGAAAGACCTGAACGCCCGCAGCGCTTATTTGCATCTTGCTTCTGACGCAGTCGTTTCGCTGGGCATCGTCGTAGGCGGGATTATTATGTATTTCACCGGCTGGTACTGGCTGGACGCTGTTTTGAGTATCGTTATTGCCGTTGTGATACTGTTAAGCACCTGGAGTTTATTGCGCGACAGCCTCCGGCTTTCGCTGGACGGCGTTCCCATTAATATTAACCTCGACGACGTTCGTTCCCAATTATTGGGCGTCGGCGGGGTCAAGGGCGTCCACCATCTCCACGTTTGGGCGCTCAGCACAACGGTCAACGCCCTGACCGCGCATGTAGTAGTGGATTCCAACAGTTCGCTTCAACAAATAGAGTCGGTCAAACACGAACTCCGTCATCAGCTCGAACACCTCAATATTCAGCACAGCGCCCTCGAAATGGAGCCTGAAAATGCCCATTGCGTGGGAGAAAATTGCTAAAACCGCATTAAACTATCTTTTCAATACATGGCTAATATTTCCCCTTCAATCGTGATTACCGGCGTCTCTACCGGTATCGGCCTCGGCTGCGCCGCCGAATTTGTCCGCCGGGGCTACACCGTTTTTGGCAGCGTCCGGAAACAGGCCGACGCAGACCGTTTACAAACCCAGTTGGGCGAGCGCTTTATTCCCCTATTGTTTGACGTGACCGATCAGGCCGCCGTCGACGCGGCGGTCGTACAAGTAGGAGCCGCTTTACAGGGAAAAGGACTGGACGGACTCATTAATAATTCGGGAATCGCGGAGGGCGGTCCGTTGCAACATATCCCCCTGGATTCTGTCCGCAGGCAGTTCGAGGTCAACGTTTTTGGTTTACTGCGCGTCACGCAAGCATTTTTGCCTTTGTTGGGCGCTAAAGAAAACCATCCGTCAAAACCGGGTAAAATACTGAATATCAGTTCCGTCGGCGGAAAATTTGCCGCCCCGTTCATCGGTCCCTACGCGGCGACCAAACACGCCGTGGAAGCGCTCTCCCAAGCTCTGCGCCGCGAGCTGCTCATGTACGGAATCGACGTGATCATCATCGGCCCGGGCGCCGTGGCGTCCGAAATCTGGGATAAAGGAGAACGCTCCGCCGAGCCTTTCCGCGACACTGCTTACTATCCTTCGATGTTATTGTTCAAAAAGAACTTCCTGGATCCCGGCAAACAGGGCTTATCGTTGGAAAGCATCGGCAAATCCATTGCCGATATTTTTGAAAACCCGCGACCCAAAACCCGTTACGCCATCCTGAAAGACAAATTTAAAAACTGGACGATTCCGCGTTTGTTGCCCGATCGCGTGGTAGATCGGTTTGTGGGGAAAGCCAACGGTCTTTTGAAAAAATGAGTAATAACTATTTACCATAAAGCGCTTTATACGCTTTTTCATATTTATCCCCCGCCCGCCATTGAGGCCGCTGATCGCGATTCGCGATCAACCGCGCCGCATAAACATACGTTTGGCAATAGCGGTGGAAATAGCTAAAATTGACGCTTTCCGCTTCGTCGCCTAACTGGTGATAATATTTTAATATATCGCCGTCGAATTTAGTGAAGCCGGGCGCAAAATCCGGCGACGGAATTCCTTTCCGCGCAAAAGAAACGTTGTCCGACCGGTCGAACAGGTTTTGTTCGGGCGCCGGGTCGTCAATAACCTTTAAGCCAAAAGCCGCCGCCGCTTTTTCGATCTCCGTCTGGCAATCCGTCCGGTTTAGCCCGATGGTGGTGACCACAGTGGTATCGTTATAACCCGCCCCGTCGGTATCGAACGCGTACACGCATTGGTTGAGCGGAAGCAACGGATGGTCGGCATAATAAGCGCTGCCAAAAAGACCTTCCTCTTCCCCCGTAAAAGAAATAAAGACGACCGAGCGGCGAGGCCGCTTGATGGAAAACGATTTTGCGGCCAGCAAGAGCGCGCTGCATCCAAAGCCGTTATCGCGCGCGCCGTTAAAAATGGTATCCTGATCGTCCGGTTTCTTCGGGTCTTTAGGAATCATGCCCAAGTGATCGTAATGAGCGGATAGAATGATGTATTGCCCTTTCAACGCCGGGTCGGAACCTTCCAAAACGCCGACCACGTTGGGCGAGTTGATTAATCGCTCTACCGGCGGGACGATTTGCAGCGACGCCGTACGGACGCCCGCATTCATGAATTTATGCATAAACTGGCTGTCTGCAATGCAATGCGGAAGACCGGCGGCTTCTTTCGGCGCGTCGTCTTTAATCGTTAACCCGCCTCTGCCAAAATTGCGCACAATCCGGCTCCAGGCAACGGGAGCGGTAAAAAATTCAACCAGCGCTACGGCGCCGGCGTCCTTCGCCAGTTTTTCTTTTTGTCTTGACGCCTGGTTTTGCGCCCGCATGTTCCGGGCGGTCGCCGTATCGGGCGTTCCCCAGCGAACCACCACGATTTTCCCTTTGACGTCCGCGTTTTTATAATCGTTGTATCCGGTCGAATCCGACCAGCCATAGGGCAAAAAAACATACGGCGTATTTTGCAAATCGACTCCGCCCTCCGACGCTAATATGGCGTCTTTCCCTATTTTCAACGTATCCGTCCCCAGGATCAATTTCCCTGAACCGCGATTCTCTGTTTTTGAGAAAACGATGTTCTGAAAATAATTCGGCTGTCCTGCGGCCGGCGTCAAGCCGAATAAACGGAATTGCTCTGCGATATACCGGGCGGCCACGCGGCTCCCCGGGTCGCCGGTATACCTTCCCTGCAATTCATCGGAAGCGATGAAACGCAAATGCGCTTCGGTTTCGGCTGCGGGAAGGGTATATTCGGGTAAAGTTTTGAGCGCCGCGGTTTGCGCGAAGCCCAAAAACGTCAAAAACAGGGAGGCGATAAAGGATAAAAATAGTTTTTTCATAACTGGTTATTTATTTTGGGTAAAGATCAAAAAACCTGACGGGTTTTCCAAAATAAATAGACCGGCGTCCTTCATTACTTTTTCATTTTCCATCAGCCGCTTGAAAACAGCGTCGTAAATTGGATTAGCAATAACCATAGTCTATTATTGATTGTCGAATTAGAAATTATACATGCTGATCGATCAAGATCATATTTCCGTCCGGATCGGTAACCATAAAATTCGCCGGGCCGGAGCTGTTTTCGTCCGCTTCGCTCGTTAACTGCACGCTTTTACTTTTTAAGCGCTGCTGAATAACCCGCACGTCGTCAAATGGATCGACTTTTTGAGCGTTCTCGTCCCATCCAGGATTGAAAGTCAAAATGTTCCCTTCAAACATTCCCTTGAACAGGCCGATTAAGGCGTTTCCATTTTTCATAATCAAATAGCCCTTTGCGGCTTCGCCCGCAAAGAAGGAAAATCCCAGGTTTTCATAAAATTGTTTGGAAGCGTCGAGGTCTTTGACGTTGAGGCTGACGGAAAAGGCTCCTAATTTCATGCGGTTTCGTTTTTGATGAAAAAATATAAAATAAGAAATTTACTGAATAGTTTTATCACAGCAAATTACGCAGTTGACGCCTAATTTTCAACTTTTTTTCTTTTGTTGTTCCAAATATCCCGCCGCCGCTTCCAATTCTTCAAAAAACTCGGCCCCATATTTCCGGATCAGGGGCGCTTTCAGGAATTGATATACGGGAACCTGTTCTTTTTCGCCCAGCGCGCAGGCAGGCGAGCAGATCTCCCATCGGTCATAATTCAGGGCTTCAAAACCGACTTCTTCGTCTTTACTGACGCGGATCGGGTATAAATGACAGGAAATGGGTTTTTGAAAATCCGTTTTCCCGTCGCGGTAGGCCATTTCTATACCGCACTGCGCGATTCCCAGGACATCGCGGGTCATGAAGGCGCAGGCAGCCCCGTCGATCAGCGTCGTCCCGTATTGTTGCATTCCCATAAACCAGGTAAACGGGCTTTGGCGTTGAATGGCGTCCCGGCCCGCTTCCGTCAGGTAAGGCGCTACTTTTGGATAAATATCCGTCAGAACGCTCAGTTCTTCTTTTTCCAGCGGGGCGCCGAAATCGCCTTCCCAGCAGCAGGCGCCTTTGCAGGCGTTGAGGTTGCAAATGAATTTTTCTTCGGTGACTTCTTCGCTGACAAGTATTTCCTGTATGATGATCATGGACGCAGGCAGACGGTAAATAGGTTATAAAAGCGCAAACAGCTCCGCTTTCAAAAGAGAACAAAGATAACGAATAGAGAGAAAACTTTTATAAACGCCGCCTGTTTGGAAACATATACTTTAAAACAAGGTTGTTTCAAAAAATAGTTGAGAAGACAAAACACCATAGAAATAACCGGTTAAAGAACAGGGGCCGACCAATCCGCCGCCGTAACTGTTTTTACTTTCTTTTTACAAAAACGTAAATTTACTTTTCAATCTGCTAAAAAAGTTGAATATTTACGGCTGAATGATCGTTATTGCGTTACGGTTATTACCGGAGAGGGTAATTGAATTTCACCGGAAAAGCGTTCATCCCCGTTATAAATATAAAACTTCTCAATCGCCATAGCTACATGACAACAAAAATACCGACCTTCTTTTTCGCGCTCCTTTTTTTAGGGAACGCGCGGGCGCAAACCGCCGCCGACGTCAATAAACCCGTTTCTCCCTCCGAGCGGGCTACTATCGGTCTGCAGGCGCTCTATAACCTCGACGGCGCTCAATTGCCGCAGGTTCTCCATATTCAACAACAGAAATTCAGCGCGCTGGCCGAAATTGAGCCGTTGAAAAACGCCGATTTCAATAAATACGTTCAAAAAAGAACCTCCGCCTGTATGGACGCGGAAAGCGCTTTATACGGAACGCTGGACGACCGCCAAAAAGCGATCTACGAACGCGAAGTAAAGGAACGGGGAAAAAAGAAACAAATTACGTTAGGGTCGCTGCGCAAACAGGGTATGGACGAAACCGAAGCGCTGAAAAAAATAGTAGACACGGATTTGTTTTAACTTCCAGGCGCTTTAGACGAAACGAACTGTTTACGCTTATGCCGTTTTGCGAATAGCTAACGGTTGAAAGCCAATTTTTTGAACGACGCAATTTTCAACTATAACTTTACGAGCTTTTTATGGATCCGCTTAAACAAAAATTTAAAGAAGTATCGTCCGCCCAAAGCGCCGAAATCAAAGCGATGCTCAAAGAACACGGCGATAAAGTCATCGATTCCGTTACCCTCAGTCAGGCCTATGGAGGTATGCGGGATATAAAAAGTATGATATACGAGACGTCGCTGCTCGACGCGCAAGTAGGCATAAAATTCCGGGGATTTTCTATTCCAGATTTGCGGGAACGTTTGCCCAAAGGAAAAGGAACCGAGCCGCTGCCGGAAGGCTTATTTTGGTTGATGCTCGTCGGCGAAATCCCTACCCAAGAAGAAGTCGACTGGTTAAGCAACGAATGGGTGCGCCGCCGTAAAATACCCGAACACGTTTATTCCACGTTAAACGGTTTGCCGGTGGAAACGCACGCCATGACGCAATTTATCGTCGCCGTCGCCGCTTTACAAACGGAAAGCATTTTTACGAAAAAATACGAGGAAGGCATGAGCAAAGCGGACTTTTGGGACGCTACCTACGAAGACGCCATGAACCTGATCGCCTGTCTGCCTGCCGTCGCCGCTCATATTTACCGCCGGAAATATAAATCAGCCCATTATATAAAACCGGACGATTCCCTCGACTGGGCCGCCAATTTTGCCCACATGCTCGGGGTCAACGAAAGCGCCGAATTCCAGGACCTGATGCGTTTATATATGGTGATCCATTCCGATCACGAAGGCGGCAACGCTTCGGCGCATGCGTCGCATCTTGTCGGTTCCACCCTTAGCGATCCATACCTTTCTTTTGTCGCTTCCATGACGGCGTTGGCGGGGCCGCTACACGGGTTGGCCAACCAGGAATGTATCAAATGGGTCATGGAAATGCTTGATCAACTAAAAACGCAGACGCCCACCGACGAACAAGTGGCCGAATATATTAAAACCACGTTGGCCAACGGCCGGGTGGTGCCGGGCTACGGCCACGCCGTCCTCCGGCAGCCGGATCCGCGGTTCATAGCGGAAAAAGAGTTTGGAGAAAAACATTGCGCCAACGACGCGGTCGTACAAGTGATCTGGCAAATATTCCGGGTGGCTCCCCCGATTTTACAAAGTACCGGTAAGATTAAAAATCCTTGGCCCAACGTCGACGCGCACTCCGGCGCGCTGCTGATTCATTACGGTATGAAAGAATACGGTTTTTATACCGTCCTTTTTGGCGTTTCCCGCGCGTTGGGGGTTTTGGCCGCTCAATGCTGGTCGCGCGCGCTGGGTTTCCCATTGGAACGGCCGAAATCGATGACTACCGCATCGGTTAAAGAAATGCTTAAACAATAACTCATCATTCATCATTAATAGCCATGAATTTTCCGGATCAGTTAAAATATACGAAAGAACACGAATGGATTAAAATGTTGGAGGGCGGCGAAGCGCTCGTCGGCATTACCGATTTTGCACAGGACAGTCTCGGCGATATTGTTTATTTCGACGTCGATACGGTAGGTAAAACAATCGCGCAGAATCAGATATTCGGCGTAGTGGAAGCGGTTAAAACCACCTCCGATCTATTTATGCCCGTCGCCGGAGAAATCATTGAATTAAATCCGCAAATTGACCAAGCGCATGAAGATAATCCCGCGCTGGTCAATTCCGATCCTTACGGAGCCGGCTGGATCGTGCGGATCAAATTAACGAGTCCGGAAGAGGTGAACGGCCTGATGGACGCGGCGAAATATAAACAACTGGTAGGCGCATAAATTTTGAAAAATCATCCGATACGCTATTGGGCGCCCGCTATCTTGTGGGGTCTCATCGTTCTAATTCTTTCAACCCTTCCGGGGGAAGACCTTCCTAAACTGGAATGGGCCGATCTGTTCCGGGTGGATAAAATTGTCCATACCACTTTTTACAGCGGGTTCGTTTTCTTGCTGCTGTGGGGGTATTTTAAAACGCGGGGCGGAGTTCCGCCATTCGCGGCGGCGATTCTTTTTTGCAGCCTCTTCGGGGCGAGTATGGAAGTGATCCAGAAATATTTTATCATCGGTCGCAGTTTTGAATGGCTGGATATATGCGCCAATATTTTTGGTTCGCTGCTGGGCGGACTGGTTTTTTGGCTCTATTACCGGAAGAAAGCGCTTCGGTTTGTCGTATAATACTTAGATTAGCTTCACTTTTTTTGTTTGCCGCCGTTGGCGCTTCCTTCCCATCATATTCCGTTAGCGTTATCTTAATCTTTTTCAGGGAAACTGGTAAAAGCAACTTTTAGCAGGATATTTCGTTTTTAACTGACCGCTTCACCTTTGGCGGCGCCTATTTATGTTGCGCGCATGAAATATTTTATCTCGCTCTTTTTAATAGCCGGCTCCTTCCTTTCGCGGGCGCAGGATCCCCGCTTGGCCGATTTTTATTTCCAAAACGGCGAATATGAGAAAGCGTCGGCGCTCTATCAGCAGCTTTCCCAACAAAACGGCGGCGATTATTATTTCGACCGTTATGTGGAATGCCTGCTCAACCAGAGCAAATTTGACGAATGCGAACGTATCCTGCAAAAGCAGATTAGGAAAGAGCCGCAGAAAAGCCAGTTGTATATAGCGTACGGCAACGTGTTCGAGCGCCAGGGCAAAGAGGACAAAGCCAACGAACAATTCCAGAAAGCCGTTGACAAACTCTCCGCCGACCGGTTCAGCGTAGACAATCTGGCCAACGCTTTCCTTGGACTGGCAAAATTTGATCTGGCCATCCAGACTTATGAAAAAGGCGGAAAGTTGATGAAGGATAAGTATATGTTTGCCTATAACCTGGCGGAATTATATCATCGCAAAGACGACATTCCTAAAATGATCGACGCCTATATCAGCAGCCTGAGCGAAAATCCGTTTAATATCGGGGCCGTAGAAGTGATGCTGCAACGCTATTTGTCGAAACCGGAAGATTTTGTCGAACTGCAATCACAGTTATATGCAAAGGCCCAGGAAGACGGGAAAAATTCCGCGTACCCGGAGTTGCTGACGTGGATGTTCCTTCAAAAAAAAGACTATAAGAACGCTTTCCGGCAGGCTAAAGCGGTTGATCGGCTTAACGATGAAAATGGCGCCCGCGTGTTTAACATCGCCAACATTGCCGAAAACGACCGGGATTATGATCCCGCCATCGACGGTTATAGTTACCTGATCACTGAAAAAGGCCGTGTTTCCCCTTTTTATATCGAATGTAAAAGAAATTTGCTCGCCTGCAAACGGAAGAAAATTACCGACGGATTTTCTTACAGCCCGGAAGAGTTGCGCGGCGTAGAAAAAGAATACGAAACTTTCCTCAATGAATTTGGCCGCGGAGCGAATACCGCTTCCATCATTGCCCAACTGGCCGACCTGGAAGCTTTTTACCTGAAGGACGTCGATAAGGCGATCAAAATGTTGAGCGACCTGATCGACTATCCGCAGATAGAACCGCACGTGCAGGCTACCGCTAAGATCAGCCTCGGCGATTTTTATCTCGTTAAAGGCGATAACTGGGAGGCGACGCTTTTATATTCACAAGTAGATAAAGCGTTTAAGGATGATACCCTTGGTCATGCCGCGCGGTTCCGAAACGCTAAATTGTCCTATTATACTGGCGATTTTGATTGGGCGCAGTCGCAATTCAATGTATTAAAGTCCTCAACGTCCAAGCTGATCGCCAACGACGCACTGGATATGAGCGTTTTCATAATGGACAACACGGGACTGGATTCCAATACCGTCGCTTTAAAAATGTACGCGGAAGCGGAATTACTTGTTTTCCAGAACCGGCTCGACGAAAGTTTTGTCAAACTGGATAGTCTGGTAGCTAAATACCCAAAGCACTCGCTGGAAGACGACGTTTACTATCTAAAAGCGCATATCTGGACGCAAAAGCATGAATACGATAAAGCCATCGCCGCTTATAATTTCATCATCACGAATTATCCCGACGAAATACGCGCCGATAATTCCGTTTTTGAACTGGCAGAACTCTATGAAACGCGGTTAAAAGACAAAGAAAAAGCCAAAGTCCTGTACGAAAAGTTGTTTACCGACTATTCAGGCAGTATCCTCGTGGTAGAAGCCAGAAAACGTTACCGGTTTTTGAGGGGCGATACGGTACAGTAAATTCAAAAATAGCTGATAATATACTTTCACACATTTTGTTGAAAGCCATGAAAGCCCCTTACGGGGCTTTTTTGTTTATTCTATGTATCTATAATAAATTATTATAAATATATTTATTTTACTTTTTCTGTTCGCTAACCTGATTTTGGTACAATTATTTCATTTCCAACGTATCGCTTTAAATAAAGGATCGAATAGAAGAGGCCCGGTATAAGGCGACACTTAATCCCCAACATATTTTATAAATCAGTCCAGTAATGAAAACTACTCTCGCCGGCGTTTTAATGATCGCCTTCAACATTTACGGTAGCGCGGCGCAGCAAAGCGCTCAGATTTTGAAAAGCGAACCGGTCGCTTCCGCTAATTTGATCGAAGTAGGGTTAAATAAAAATGTCCGGTCTGCTTCGGCGTGTATGCTGCTTCAGCAAACGCCCGTCAGACCGGATACTTCGAAGGAAGCAGCCATAGCGCCCGCAGAAACTTTAAAAGAGATTAAAATATCGACGGTAGCGACCGTTCCGGATTCGGTCAAAGGAAAACCCGCCGAGACCGCTAACGTCAAAAATAGCCCCGTCGACGACGCTACGGCAATCAGCGCAACGCCTAAGTCAGAAAAACAATCGACCGCGTCTCCGGCGTCTCCGGCATCGTTTGCCGCCCCTTCTGTTGCTTCCGGGCATATTATCCAAGTAAAATCGACCGGGAAGACCGCCTTAGCAAGCCCGGCGTTGACGTTGGGAACCGCAAAAGTAAGCGTTGGCCTGGCTAGCGCGCTGGACGGTACCCTGAACGATTTTTCGCCTGTCCCTTATCAACACGGTATAGTCTATGTTTCCAACAGCCATAAATTAAAAAAAGGAGTGAAGGTCGGCGACGCTGAAGATCCTGAAGATTATAACCTCAAATTTTCCGAGTTTGATTCTACAGGAGCGCTGACGAAACCCGCTAATTTTTCCCGCAAACTCAATACATCCAAAACCCACGAAGGACCCGTTTCTTTCACCAAAGACGGGAAGACGATGTTCATTACCCGGAACACCGCTTTCGACGATGGTAAAAAACACGGCAAAACAACTTCCAACCTGAAGATCTTTATTAAAACCATGGTAGACGGAGAGTGGACAGGCGAAGAAACGCTGCCCTTTGAAACAGATCATCATAATTATTGCCATCCTTCGCTTTCCGCCGACGGAACCAGGCTGTATTTTGCTTCCGACATTCCGGGCGGCTTTGGCGGCATGGATATTTATATGTCCCGCCGGCTGAAAGACGGCTCCTGGACGCAGCCGATCAATATGGGGCCGCGGGTCAATACCGACAAAACGGAATTGTTTCCATACATCGCAGAAAACGGAACCTTGTTTTTCTCCTCCAACGGCAGAAAAGGAGCGGGCGGACTGGATATTTTCCGTATCGAAATTGAGTCCCGCACCGCCCGCGCCATGAATTTGGGCGAACCTTTTAATTCAGAGAACGACGATTTCGGCGTCATGTTTATGCCGGGCAGCGCCCGGAAAGGTTACTTCTCTTCCAACCGTCCGGGCGGTTCCGGCGGAGACGATATTTACCAGTTTGAGATCAAGTAAAAATGAAACGCTTAACTTTATAATCAAAGCGGGCGTCCTGTAATAGGGCGCCCGCTCTTGTTTTATATCTTTTGCGCCCGCTATGCTTTTTCCAGTTCCACCCACTGCGCTCCTTTTTTACCGGACTCAATCACTTTCTCGATAAAGATCATTCCGCGCACGCCGTCGTCGACGGTCGGGAAGTCCTGGTAGACGCTTTCCACCGCGCGGCCTGCTTTGCGGGCCTGGATGCAAAAAGCTACGTCGCGGTAAATATTTGCGAAGGCTTCGAGGTAGCCTTCGGGATGACCGCCCGGAATGCGCGTATGCGCTTTGGCGGAGTCGGAAAGGCCGCCGTAGCCGGTGCGGAGTATTTCCATCGGCTTATCCAGATACCGGACGGTCAAAGAGTTGGGTTCCATTTGCTTCCATTCGATCCCCGCTTTTTCTCCGTAGACGCGGATACTCAGGTTGTTTTCTTCGCCCGCGGCGATCTGGCTGCAATGGAGAATTCCTTTGGCGCCCTTGTCAAAACGGAGCAAAACATTTGCGTCGTCGTCTAAAGCGCGGCCTTCGACGAAAGTGGAAACGTCGGCGCAAAGGGACTGGATTTTTAAGCCCGTGATATATTCGGCCAAATTTTCTGCGTGGGTGCCTATGTCGCCAACCGATCCGGCGACGCCCGATTTGGTTGGGTCGGTACGCCAGGCCGCCTGTTTTTGGTCGCTTGCTTCCACCCGCGTAGAAAGCCACCCCTGCGGGTATTCCACAACGACCTTGCGGATCTTGCCCAATTCGCCCGCCTGGATCATGGCGCGCGCTTGTTTGACGAGCGGATAGCCGGTATAATTGTGCGTAAGGGCGAAGATCAGGCCTGTTTCCGCTACCAGGCGTTGGAGCGTTTTTGCTTCTTCAAGGCTAAACGCCAAGGGTTTATCGCAAACCACGTGGAAGCCATTTTCCAGCGCCATCCTGGCAGGTTCAAAATGGACATGGTTGGGCGTGACGATGGAGACAAAATCCATCCGTTGATCTGCAGGGAGTTGTTTTTCCCGTATGATCATTTCCCGGAAACTTGCATATACGCGGGATTCCGGCAAATAGAGATCTTCGCCCGACGCTTTGGACCTGGCGGGGTCGGAACTAAAAGCGCCGCAAACAAGTTCGATGTGGCCGTCGATAGCCGCCGCGATCCGGTGAACGCCGCCAATAAAAGCGCCCTGTCCGCCGCCGACCATGCCCATTCTGACTTTTGATTTCATTGCGTTGGTTGTTTTATGTAGCTGTTAGCTATTTTACCGGCGACCATTTTTCCGGCGATTGTTTCCATTCCGCCAGCGTCGCCAAGTCTTTTTTATTGATATACCCTTCCTGAACGGCTTTTTCGATCAGCGTTTTATAATCGGAAATGGTTTTGACGGGGCAGTTGTGCTGGGCAAATAATTCGGCGGCCCGCTGAAAACCGTAGGTAAAAATAGCGACCACGCCGACCACGTTACATTCCGCATCCCGCAAAGATTCGACGGCTTTCAGGCTGCTGCCCCCGGTGGAAATCAGGTCTTCCGTTACCAATACGCGCTGGCCTTTTTCAAACATCCCTTCTATCTGGTTTTGCCTGCCGTGCCCTTTTGGTTTATCGCGCACATAAATGAACGGCTTGTTCAACCGGTCGGACAATAAGACGCCCCACGGGATGCCCGCCGTCGCTACGCCCGCAATGACGTCGAAATCGCCGATCTCGGTCGCCCTTTTCATGAAACCTTTAATGATCACGTCCCGCAAGGAAGGAAAAGAAAGCGCGATCCGGTTGTCGCAATAGATGGGCGACCACATACCGGACGCCCACATAAAAGGTTCATGCGGGCTTAATTTAATGGCGTTGATCTGTAATAATCCCTGCGCTACCTGTTCCGAAAAATACATATCCTTTTTTATACCGTCGTTTCTTTTTCCAAAGGGTTTCAGACGCCGAGCAGACGCCTTTTTTTATTTCCCCGCCGACCTGCTTCGTTTGTAAATCCCGCAAATATAAAAGGATTACCGGAATAGTATACGGGAAATGATTTTCTTTGCCGGATAAATCCATACCGCTATGTATAAAATTTTTATCCGCCAAAGCCCTCTCTTCCTGCTGCAAACCGGCGCCCCTGCGCCAGAAGAAATTGCCGACGTTCCGGAAAAACTCGTCAGCCTGTACTCGGGAAAACAAAAGTCCCTGTTTAACTATATCGATAAACTGGAAAAAATGGAACAGCCCTTTCCAATCGTCGTTTTTTCGGACGACGTGGAACAACTTTGGGCAGATTTCAAAGGATTGTATAAAATAGTGGCTGCCGGCGGCGGCGTCGTGACCAATGCCCGGCAGGAAACGCTGCTGATCTTCCGGCGCGGTTTTTGGGATCTGCCGAAAGGAAAAATAGACAAAGGGGAAACGCCCGCGCAGGCCGCCGTCCGGGAAGTGCAGGAAGAAACCGGCCTGATCCGGATCGCGTTATTAAAAGAGATCGTTACTACTTTCCACACGTATACCCTGGATGGTAAGAGAATTCTGAAACCCACCTACTGGTTTTCGATGCAGACCGAAGATACGCATCTGACCCCGCAAACGTCGGAAGATATTGAAAAAGCGGAATGGGTCAACTTAACGGAGTTCATGCAGGCGCGCCCGCTGATGTACGGCAGCATTCACGACGTCCTGGACGCCTACGGCAAAATTTAGCCCGATTCTACTTTCTGCCAGGTTGATAAAATGGATACGCCGACCGGCAACCGGAACCTGCGACGGAGAAAGAAATTCTCGGACTTGAAAATACGATAAAATATTTGATTGACCCGCTCATTCTTAACCGACTCAAAATCAGAGGCATGGGCTGCTTCTCCGGTTTTTTTTTCAGGCATCGCTTTACGGATCAACCGGAAAAAAGCGATCGGGAAGAAGAGCCAGGTATTGAAATAGGTCTGGTAGGTCTTCTGAAATTGTGGATGCGCAGCAAACAGTTTTTCTATCTGCGGCGCGGTATAGCGGCGAAAATGATGGTTGACCAAGTCGTGGCTGCTCCAGAGAAACATAAAAGCGGGAACCGTCGCGCTCGCAAAGCCGCCCGGTTTACAGACGCGGAGCATCTCGGCGACCGCCAGCCGGTCGTCTTCGACGTGCTCTATGACGTCGAGGGCAGTTACGAGATCGAACGAAGCGTCCGGGTAGGGGAGGGCTAAAATGGAACCCTGTATGATCGGTATGGACAAATTATCTTTGACGAACTGGTAGCAATCGGCGTCGTATTCGACGGACTCTACCGCGCCTAACTGCGACAATAATTCCGAAGTGCGACCGGTAGCGGCGCCAATATTGAGTATTTTAACGTCTTTTTTTCCTTGGAGCGCCTGCCGATAATGATCGATCAGCATTTCGCCCCGCGCCTTGAACCACCAATGCGAACGCTCGAGCTGGTAATACGCTTTGTAATATTCTTTTTCCATGCCGGCGGCGTTTTGTCTTGTATGTTGATAGCTGAAGACTTATAGCTGAATAACTAATAATGCGAATAATGGGTTGAAAAGTAGCAATAGCGGTTAAACACCGGGCTGCCTTTTGCGGATATTTAACTATAAATAATTATGGATGCAGCATTTCCGGGTTGCCTTTTAGTTCGACCTTTCCTCAGACTGAGCGCAGTCTGAGGGAGGGGTTATACATGATTCAGGCACGTCTTATGTACGGCTTATATATGAATCAGACACGGCTTATGTACGGCTTATGTATGGCTTATATATGACTCAAGGGGTTGACGAATAATAAGGATG
>JBBRMZ010000051.1:0-24612 GCA_038230555.1 Chitinophagales bacterium | reverse complement strand
TTTTAACTGGATGATTGAGAAAACCAAGATTCAAACAGCCTCAAAAGTGAGGGCTACCGCCGGTTTAATGACGCATATTTTCGGCTCAATCGTCACAGCGCTGCTTTTTTGGCTGTTTTAACCCATTATTCGCATAAGTTAAAAGTTTGAATGAAAATTAAGGATATAAGCATGAAAAGGCGAGAACGCTCCTCTCCATTTACCGGAATCGAAACGTTCTCGCCTTAGCAGGGCGCAAAGGTATATGCAATTTTTCTAAACTACAAATTTATTTTCAGGCTCAGGTTATGGGTCCCGGCCCATGGCGAACTCATCAAATATCCATAATCCAAAGAGATCATATTTTTCTTCTCTTTGTTCAGCGGGAACTGAACGGAGACGCCGCCGCATACCCCCGTGTACACAGAATTGGCCGCGCCGGTCGGACTATTAGTGCCGCCAATTTCGTATTTATAGCCGCCGCGCACCATAAAGCGGTTATCCAGTGAAAATTCTACGGCGGCGCCCACGTTGTCGGTAGAGAAAGCGTTGGAGGTAAAGTTAGCCAGAAAAGTCACCCGGTTTTTTTCTTCCGGCAGGACGTCGTAGGAAGCGCCAATATACAACTGCGAGGGCAACTGAAAACCGGCTGCATTGATCGCAAAGGTCAGCGTCCGGTTGCCGCCTGAATTATCCGCTAAAGCGCGGTTCAAACCCTGGCCTCCAAAGCGCATCCGGTCGCCAATGTTTCGCACGGCAACGCCAAATTTGAATTGCTGCGGATATTCCGCCGGACCGCTAACGTATTGTATGCCCGCGTCTAAAGAAAAACCGCCCGCGCTGACGTCGGCGATGGCCTCGCTCAACAGACGCACCGTAATCCCGACCGAAACTTTATCTTCAAAAGTGGTCGCGTAAGATAAACCGAGGTTATAAAAGCGCGGCGAAAAAGTCGCGCCCGTTCCTTCCGGCAGGTCTGTGGTCGTAACCGGGATATTACCAAAGTCCATTGCGTTGAGGTTGACGCCAAAAACGCCCGCCCCGCCTATTTTGGTCGCAAACCCCAGGGCATTCACGCCCAGTCCCGTCCCGCTCAAATAAATGGAATGCGACAACCCAAATTCCATGCCCGCGTTTAGCCGAGCCAGGCCGGCCACGTTCAGACTCATCGCTTCTATGCCGCGCACTCCGGCGGAATTCATAGAATGAAATCCATTGGTTCTTCCCCAAGGGTTGATGAGGAGTTCGTAAGCGCCCGCCTCTCCCTGCCGGTCGGGGTTGCCTGCAAAAGACTGAAAACAGGCGAACATCAGGCAGCAAAGTGCGTATAAAGTAAATTTTCCCTTCATATCGAGGTGGTTTTGAATAGTATTGCGTTATTTCAACCTAAGACGACAGAGACGCAAAATCTTGAGTCTCTACCCTGGCATTTTTTAAACAAGCAAATTGGCTATAATTCTAATTAAAAAATAACTCATCCCTAATAACTCATCCCTATTTAACCTACTGTCTCGAAGGATCAAACTCCCGAGCTACCCCAAACCATTTCAACGTCCGCTCGCCCAAACCCGGGGCGACAACATGAAATAAGTAAACCCCGCTCGCCGTCGGCACCCCTTTCGAATTTTTCAAATCCCATTCGAGGTCCGGAACAATCTGTTTTTCCCGGACGCCCGGATTATTGCCGGGATTGACGGTCGGCGATTCGTCGCGCCGGAACTCCCGGATAAACTTCCCGTCCAAGGAATAAATCGTCACAATGCACTTGGCCGGCAGGTTGGTGATCTTGATCGTATTAGAAAATTCGCTGACTTCATAAGCCGATCCGCCATAATAAGGGTTAGGAACCAGCTTTATATCGTTGAGCGAAGAATCGATTCCCTGCGCCGTCAACGCCGTCGCCTGCGATCCGTCGATGGTAAACTTATAAGTAGGGAAACCCTTGTTTTTTCCGTCGCCGACCTGCGCCTGGTAAGCTTTGTCGACCCGCAATTTGATGGTCAGGTCGTTCGGAATCAGCCCGTCGGCGTAACTGAGCAATTTAGTACCCTGCGCAGCTTCAAAAATGCCCGCCCAGGTAATGCGCCGCAAAGCGGAGACTTTAGCAAATCCCGGCCCGGTCAGACGTTGGCCAATGGAATCACAGCCGTCGTAAAGCTGGTTGGTCACGTAGACAAAATGCTGGCCGCCGAGGAAAAGGGAATACCCCAGATCTGTTTGTCCCTGCGTCGGTAAAATAGTTTGGGAGGTTGGGTCAAAGATCATATCGCGGTTGACGCCTTTAGAACCAGGCGCATACGTTCCAATATTTGGATCGAAAGCGGAGTTTTCTCCAAAGAAAATATTCAGGCGGCGGCCCGACTCGACGTCGATCGCGTAGCCCGGGAACCAGCCGTAGCCGGTTCCGGTTCCGTCGGGTTTAGCGGTTCCGTCGGCGTTGGCGTCTTTAGAGACCGACGGCGACTTCCGCAGATCAAACATTTTAGCGTTGCCTACGGTCGGGACCTGCAAGCCGTTCGGATCCTGGTTATAATAAGGCGCCGCCGTTTCCACCACCACGCAACGGCTCCATTTGGATTTGTCTTTGGTGAAGACAATATTCACATTATTCAGGTTATATAATCCGTTGAGCGTCCGCACGGAGGAAGACGTCGGGCTTTGCCAGGCCGGAGAAATAAGCGGCGTCCCGGGCGTATTATTATAAACCGCTAAGTAATACGGCACAAAATATTGGGATAAATTGGATAAACTCTGGTTCGGGTCTAATTCAAAATCCGGTTCGGCGGGGCCGGTTTGAATGTAATGCAGAACCGAACCCAGGCCGTTAATAGCGTCCGGCGGAATAGGTTGCGCCCATTGTTTGCCGTTCGGATCGGCGTAAACAGCCTCAGAACCAATGGCGCCGTTCGATTTGATCGCCAGCGGCTGCGTTCCGACAGGCGCAACTTGGGCGATGGAAATGGTAAACCCGTATTGCGAAATGATCTGTTCGTTAAGGTTTTGGATGGTCGTTTCCGAACGGATAACCGTTCCGTCGTCTGTATTCCTTAAAATCCAACGGGCGTTATTCGTCACGTCGGCGGCGCCCGGATCCTGAATGGTCAGTTCAAAATGACCATTTTTGACGTCCAGCGGGTCGTAAATCTTAACGCCAATGGGCGCGCGGCCCGGCAGATACGTCAACTCGTTGATCGACGAATTAGCAAAAATAGCGTTGATCGTCGAGTCGGAAAGGTCAAGAAAATTTCCGCCGTCGCCTACTCCGTCGGTGCGCGTGACCACCGGACCGTCCGCGTATTTGGCGTGCAGGGTGCGGTCGACAATCGGACGAGGAGTGACGGTATAGTTCCCGCCGTCGGGGCTGCCAATGTTGCGCCGGCCTTCCAGGTATGGCTCGCGCTGCCCGGCGCCGGTTTTTTCGTCGAAGATCTGGTATTGATTATAGGCGAAAGCGACGGCGATGTAGTAATATTTTTTGTGGTTGATCAGCCGCTTATCGTCGCCGGCGGCGAACAGGTCGGTCGTTATGTCGAACGTATGCCGAATTCCTCCATTGGCGGCTTTTACCCGTTGAACGGGCGCGTACACCGTTCTGCCCGGAAAATTAGGGTCGGAGACCGGCGTCCAGTTATAAATATCAGCAACACTGTCACGGACGTCGACCTCGGCGACGAGCCGTGCGCTGGCCGGGTTATCTAGCTGATCGGAAGCGACCCGGTTGCCGTCGGCGAGCTGGAAGATTTTATATCCCTGGAAACGATACTGACGGAGCGAATCCGGTAGAGCGGCTGGGGTTTTAATCCCTAATTCTTTATACCGCTCGCGCGAGTTATTCGAGGAAATGGTGTCGTTGGAGAGCGTCAGCACGATTTCGCGGTCCAACTCGATGAACGACAGGTCGGGCGCGTCGGGGCCGTTAGTGATCTTAAAACAATTATCGAACAATGATTGGGCGATATCGTCCGCTTCGCGCAGTTTGAAAATATCGGGGCATGGATATTTTTGATCCGGCACCCAGGGCAACCCTACGATCAACTCGTTGATGGCCCCCGGTTTCAACCGGAAAGGGCCGGACGCCTGGATGATCCGGCGGTCGCCAAAAGGTAAATTGAGCGAGCACATTGATTCCCCGGAAGCGTCGGACGGATTATCCGGGAAAGCGAAATGGGTCAGTTTAGTACTGCCCGGGTTGTAATTGGTGCCGCCTCTGGTAAATCGCGTACCGTCTTTCCAACTGCCTGTCAAATAATTATAGTATTCCGTGGCGGTCGTCGGGTCGGACGTCCCGGGCAAAGGGTTTCCAACCGTTTGATTATTGTAATAGGTAAAAGAAGACAGGCCTAATTCGACCGTGCTGTCGGCGCTGTTATCGTAGGTTCGGATAGGCGTCACGCCGTCCGATTTGAAGATTGGTTTGCGCGGGCCGCGAAAATAATCGCAGCCGATGATCGGTATATGCGTTCCGTAGGTATTTACGCCGCGGTCGCACACCGTTCCCTGACCGGGGAGACCGTCGACCGCTTTGGCGTTATAACAAAAAGCAAGGCTTCGGGTAGAATCGCAACCGACATAATCGTCTGCATAACAGCCCAAATCAAAATCGACCCACATGGCGAAATAGCAGCTATCAATGTCCTGGGTAGCGCGGTTAATGAGTTTATAGCGCTGGAAAGTCATATTGTTCAACTCGTCGTTGGTCGCGTAAGCAAAAGCCTGCACCTGCACTTCCATCTGGATCGGCGTGGAGCGTTCGGACTGCGTATGAACGCCGCCCGCGTCGTTGTAGATCCAAAAAACCATCTGGTCGGGATATTGCAGGTCGTCGCAGCCGCGAATATCAATGATCGGGTAATCTCCTTTGCACGGATTGTACAGACCGTCGCCGTCCTCGTCGTGGAATTTTGCCAATCCCTGTGTCGTGCTGGGCAATTCAAAACCGTTCTGCTGGAAAAAATACGGATTCCCTTTAGCGGGCCAGCCTTTGACCCCGTCCGGTATGGAAGAACAATCATAAGCTACACCGGCAGCTTTGGCCTGCCGGAAATTGCGCAGGTGCGCCTCGACCTCTTTCCCGGTCACTAAAAAATGGCGGTCCCACTTGGCGCAGGTGGCCGCGTCCACGGTTCCATCGCGGTCGCGCAACGGGCCGGGCCAAAAATCGGTATGCGTCCCGTCGCGGTAGGTCTGCGCGGCAAGTTTCAGGTTATGTCCGGGGTCGAAGCCGCCAAGCCAGACAGCGCCGGCAAAAATGGACGACACTTCTTTTGCTCCAGTAGCGGGGTCCACTTTCGGAACTACATAGCGCCCGCGCGTCAGATCCCACCAAACGTCGCCGCTCGAAAGCAACGTAGCGCGGACGTTATTGACGTCCATATCGAACCGCGAAGAGCCTTGTGCGCAGTCGCCGCCCCGTGTGACTAGGGCGTGCGGGTCGGGCGCCGCGCCGCGCGTTTTTTCCCAGGGTACGGAGGCCTCGGCGACGTCAGCCGTCAGCAGAACGCCTAAAAAAAAGTAAAGGATTTGATTTCGCATAAATCTATCGTATAGGTAACAGGCGCTTGATTTATTATTTTTATTTACAATTTTTATTAGAGGTTATGTCAATTGAAATACAGGTACAAAATCCGCTATCGCAATTAGTTGATTTTCAATGCTAAACTCTAAACTGTCATAAACTCTATTGTATTTACCTCGCTTTGATCTTACATCCTACAAAATGTAGGCAAATTTTAATAGGAGAACGCTGAAAGCGTTCAACTTGAATAGAAAAACATCCGCATAAATGTGCGCAACCCCTGAAAGGGTTGAACTTGAATTCGTGTTGAACCCTTTCAGGGTTCTATCCTTTTAATTTTACTTTTCTATTCATGTTGAACCCTTTAGGGTTCCTGATTTTTACTTTTATTTTTCTATTCGCGTTGAACCCTTTCCGGGTTCAATTTTAGCCAATTGCATTTCTATGATAGCTGATAACTGACGGCTGATAGCTGATAGCTGACGGCTAATAGCTGACGGCCGATAGCTTTTTAAAACCCAAACGTCGCCCCCAAAAATATCCGGCGCGGGGCAAAATAATTGCCCGGGTTGAGTTCCCGCATTAAATAAGAATGCACATACGCATTATAATCGTTCGGCCGTGTCCGCAGCGTGTTCGCCAGAGCGCTTTGACCCTGCGCGCTGATCAGGTAACCGTCGTCAGTCGGACTGCCGGTCGCTTTGTAGACGTCCGCGATGTTCAGGACGTCCAGAATATTGGTTACGCGGAAATATATATTGATATCTAACGGATTCTTCGGGTTTTTCGATATGGAAAACGTCTTATCTATTCTTCCGTCCAGGTTAATGGTCCAGGGTTTATTGGCAGAGTTAATCGTTCCGGCAATTCCGCTGGAACCAAAAGTAACGGGCGCCAGCGCGGGCGTGTAGGGTCTTCCCGAAACGGCCGTCGTCTGAATATTAATACCGGCATTTTCAAAAAAGCGCGTCCCGAACAGCATCGGGCCGTCGTATTTGGAGCCGCCGTCATAGCGGTAGTCAATAGTGGCGGAAATGCGATGCCGCTCGTCGTAATCCAGCGGGGACAGCGTGCGGACGTTGGCTACCTGCGCCAGTTCGCGTTGCGACTGCGGGTCGGAACCCGTGCCGTCGGCAAATTGCAGGGTGTAGGCGATCAGCGCGGAAATATGATTGGTGCGCCGAAGATCGTATTGCAGCGTAAAACCTTTGACGGTTCCGAAATCGAGGTTGCCGTAGGTTGTGTATTGCGAAATACCGCCCAAGCCGTTCGACCCCTGCGGAATATATTTATAGATCCGTAACTGGATCATATCGCGCAATTCTTTATAAAAAGCGGCGACCTTAAGGCCGCTCGTGTTCGTCAATTTTTGCTGAAAACCGACTTCGTAGTCGATGGTTTTTTCCGGTTTCAGGTTGGCGTTGTTTTCCGTCGTCCGGTTTTGGTCGTAAAAATAATAATAATCCAGCGCGGTGACGATGGTGTTTGATGGCGGCCTTTGTACCAGTACGTCGTAGTGCGCGAAAAAGTTGGCCACGTCCGAGATCGGGAATGAAAAGGACAGGCGCGGCATCCAGTTGATCTGCGGCGTATAATCTTCAAAAGAATGGCTGGGGTCGAACCCGCGTTGTTTAATCCCGATGATGGTATCGGCATAAAATTTGGCAAATGGCTGACCGTTGGTTCCGAATAATAAAGACGGATCGGTGGGCGCGCCTTTTTTGTCGAACCAGGCGTCCCCCTGACGGTAGGCGGCAACCGCGCTGCCGTCGCGCGTCACGTACACTTTATAATCGTCGCTGATATTATCCGGTTTTTTCTGACCGGTGTTTTTATAATAATCTTTCGCGGTGATCAGGTCGTACAGCGAGTAGGGATCTTTCAGAACTTTCGTATTGGCGTCGTAGCGGTCCACGCGCAAACCCACCCTGAAAATCAAATCTTTATACGTAAATTTATCCTGTATATAGCCCGCCATATACACCGGCTGCACAGCCGCGACCGGAAAAGTGCGCACCCCGTCGGCGTTGACGGACGTAAAGAAATCGTTAAAGCCGACTTTATTGGTCAGTTTATGACCTAAATAGTCGTAACCATAATAATATAAAAGCCCGGCGTCGTTGAGCTCCTGGCCTGAAAACATATCCAGCGACAACTGGCTGGGTTTCAAACTATTGACGTTGACATAGGTATAATTATCGACGCCCAGACTTTGACGTACTTTCTTCCAGAACTGCACGTCCGCAAAAGTCGGATCGGTTCCGATGTTTTTAATAAGGGGCCGGTAAATATGGACAAGCTGCGAGTTGATCATCGTATCTCTCAACACGACGTTGGTATCGATCCCGTTGATCTGTACGTTTTGTTCTTTGGTCGCAAGGTCCCAGAGACTGAATGGCGCGATCTGGTAGCCGCGCGATTCGCGCTGTTCGTAATATAGACCAAATTCAATATTATGCGCGTTTTCCTTAGAGCCGCCCGGATAAAGGTCAAAATTGAGCGTGCCGGTAAAAGTCGTCAACGCTCGGTCTGTTTTCAGCGAGCTGTTATACACCGAACCGACGTTTGCCTGGAAACCATAGACGGACGCTAGCGTCGTTTTATTATACAACCCGTTCAGCACGTTATAATCCGATTCGGAAGCGCCGTCCTGAATATCTTTGTTAAAAGCAGTGAGAACGGGATTATAAGTTGGGTCGGGCTGGTAGCCCGTAAAAACGTCCGTATAACCCGAATTTTTAAACACGAGCGGTGAAGAGGGCGATTGTTGCGTAACAGCAAAACTGGGAACCCATGAATGGTTAAATTGCCCAATGTAACCGTATTCAAAAAAATGATCTTTATGTACGGGGTCTTGCGTAGTGACGTTTTGTAATTCGTAACCGGCCTGTAAAGAATAGGAAGCGTTACCAATCAACAAGCCGCTATTCTTATCGCCTCCGCCGGCGTCGGTCAGCCTTTGTCGAAACCGCAGGTTGGTCCGGTAGCGGGTAGTGTTTGCAGAAGGATTGTTTAAGTAAGTATAAGTTCCGCCGGGATACTGAGAACCGCCTGCGCTATAGCTGGGCGTAAATTGAGACATATCATTATGAAACCCCAAACTCCCCGTCAGATCCATCGACTGGTTGATCCGCAAATCGAGTTTGCCGTTGACGTCGATCAGGTTGCTTTTATTGTTAGGATGATAATTCAACGTATCGTAAGCGTTCTTATACAATTTTTCCGCCGAAGCGACCGCCGTGTTTCCGCCGATATAAGAGACCGGTTGCGTTAATAAGCGCTGTAATACGCTGTCTTTTACCCTGTATACCGGGGTAGCGGGGATATTTGGATCGTCCTCATGCTGGAACTGGCCGGATAAACGGAAGCCTAAAATGGATTCTGTACCGTGCCCCATGGTTGTTTTTGAAATAATTGGCCCGGCAAAATTGATATTCGCCAGGGTATACCCAGACGGATCAAGGTATTTTGAGGTTTCTACCTCCGCGCCGCCCGTAAATTTTGAAGCCGGCCCTTTGGTATTGATGGAAATTACCCCGCCGGTAACGTCGCCGTATTTCGCCTCAAGACCGCCGGTGATGACCTGGAATTCTTCAATATCGACGGACGGGATATCAATGGACCGGACGCGAACCCCGTCGACATAATAAGCGTTAGCGTCAGATCGACTGCCTTTGATATTGATCGCTCCGTCTGCTCCAACGGCCACGCCTGCCGTCATTGCAGCGATGGCCGCAAGGTTTTTTACCGGTAATTCCCTGATCTGATCGCTCGTCAGCGTTTGCCCCTGCGTGGTATTATCCCTTTCAACAATCGGAACGCGGTATTCGTGGATGACGACTTCTTCGAGGTTGACGCCTTTTTCCAGTTTAATATCCAACCGGACGGCTTTGCCGGAGCCGATCACAACGCCCGTCTGCAAATACGTTTTGAAGCCCACCAGCGAAACCTGCACGTTATAGCTGCCTGCGTCTACGTCCGTAAATCGGTAATTTCCGTCGAAATCCGTCTGTACGCCGGTTTTCAACACGCCGTTTTTATACAGTACGACATTGCAAAGGGGCGCCGGCTGTCCGGCGTCGTCCGTTACTTTGCCGGTCAGCGAGGCCTGCCCGTAAGTAAGGGTTGCAGCAAAAAAAAGTAGGGAACACAGTAAGGTAAATTTTTTATTCATACAACCTTTTTATAGGAGCGGTCGAGGGTCTTTTTCTTACTAAATACAAAGAACGTATAAGAGCGACCAAAAATAACGCTTTATTATAAATTAACTATGTAGATTTGAAAAAAAGCGCGTTATTCAAGAAAACGAAGGGTTTTTTAACGTTTGAGGTAATACAAACGCGGATGGCGGTGCGACATATTTTAAATTAAAAAGGCGAATAATGGGTTAAAAGAGCCTAAAGAAAGCGCTCGTGACTTTAGGTCCAAAAAATCAGGATTATATATAACATACTCATAGTCACTTTCATCCTTGAATCCCAACCCGGACGTCCGCTCGTCATTAAAAACTATTCATCTTCGTCAACCCGCTTGTCCCGTATATAAGGGGCATATAAGTCAGGTATAAGTCAGGGACAAGCCGAGTATAATGCAGGTATAAATCAGGTACAAGCCGAGTATAATGCAGGTATAAGTCAGGTATTAGTCAGGTATAAGTTAGGGACAAGCCAAGTATAATGCCGGTATAAGCTGTACTCAATATTTGGACGCTAATGCTCCGTAACGCGCTCAAAAACTTCTATTGCCGTGAGGGTAATTTGATAGCCATAATATTAACCCTGTTTTTATCTGTTACTTCTGGTTTTAACCCATTATTTGCATTACTTAAGGAATCTTTAATCATTTTGAAAGCGCTTTTAAAGCGTTTACGTAAAAAAACATTCAGGTCATTATTCAGATATGGATTTTTAATTAAACCCATATCTTTGCGCCATGAAAAACCCCCGACTGCTGGTCATTTTTTTGACCGTCTTTATTGATTTGCTGGGCTTTGGGATCGTGATCCCCATTTTGCCGGTTTATACCAAACAGTTGGGCGCTTCCAATTTTACCGTCGGCCTGATCGCCGCCGTGTTTTCGCTCACCAATTTTTTCTTTACGCCTTTTTTGGGAAGTTACAGCGACCGCATTGGCCGCAAGCCGATTATTTTATTGGGCGTCTTATGCAACGGGCTGGGGTATTTGTTTTTCGGCTGGGCCAAAACGCTGCAATTATTGATCTTTTCCCGGTTCCTTTGCGGGATTGGCTCATCCAATATTTCCGCCGCGACCGCTTACGTGGCCGACATAACCAAACCAGAAGAACGGGCAAAGTCCATGGGCATGATCGGCGCCGCTTTTGGGCTTGGCTTTACCATTGGCCCCGTTTTTGGCGGAATCCTGAAAGCGGAATACGGGGTCGAATACGTAGGCTATGCCGCCTGCGCCCTTTGTATTTTTAATCTAATCTTGGCTTACTTCATTTTGCCGGAGTCGCTCCAGGAAAAAAACGTAGCGGCGGAGATCAAATTCATTCCCGTGCAGGGTATGATCGGGCTTACGCAGCGTCCCGTTTTGAAAGAACTGTCGATGCTGTCGCTCTTATATATTTTTGCTTTTTCGATGTTTCAGATCACGATCGTTTTGCTTTGGCACGATCAGTACACGCTTGACGACAAGCACGTCGGCTATGGTTTTGCGGTGATCGGAATTTTGACCATTATCGTTCAGGCCGGCCTGGTCGGGCCGCTCGCCAAGAAATTTGGCGAACGCAAACTGCTGAAATATGGTAGTCTGTCGGTGATGGCGGGTTTCCTGTTGATTCCTTTCGTGGATAGAAACTATGTTTTTATCCTGGAGATCATTCCCCTTGCGTTGATCGCGCTCGGCAACGGCGCGCTCAATCCAAGCATCAACTCAATGGTTTCCAAAAATACAGACAAGCACGAACAGGGAAAAGTATTGGGATTATTACAATCTTTTGGCGCGTTGGGCAGAATCGTCGGCCCCGTTGTAGGCGGCGGCGCGTACGGGATCTATTATGGGCTGCCCTATCTTGCGGCGGCGGCGGTGATGGGAATTTGTTTCATTTTAGCGATTGCGGTAGGCAAGGTCGTCGACGATCGCGGAAAGTCGAACCGCTCTCCCCTGTATCCGAACGAGCCGCTGGACGCGGCTTATATCAATCCAAACTAAGGAACGTCGATCCGTGCAGGCTGCGCGCCGTATTCCTGGTAAATTTTTTCGATTTCTCCTTTATAATGAACATATTGGGCGGTGGAAATCCGGTTTTTGATGGACTCAATGAACTGGCTGAGTTTACGGTATTCGCTGTCCGTCAGTCTACTATCTTCCAGAAATACGTCGACAAGGTGCAAAAAACTCGCGTTCACTTCCTTCGAAACTTCCACATTTCTGATCTTGTCGTCAATAAAACCATAAAAAAAAGACGCGTCCGTATAACTGATCTTTTGCCTTCCGACCAGGTCGTCGAACTCGTGCTTAACGTTTTTAAGCTCGTTATGAACGTCGTCGATCTCTTTTGTTCTGGCTTCAAAATCCTCCATGAGCTGATAAATGCGGCTGGTAAACCGGCGCATTTCCGCATGTTTTTTCCGGATAATAAACCAGCCGGAAACCGCTCCGATCAGTCCGACCACCAGCGCTACCCCAAACTCGGAGACAAAACCCAGACTGGCCATCTGAAGGTAGGCTTTATATAAAAAATACGTATTTTTTATCGCGCCGTTATGAGCGGCAGTATAATCAATGCCGTCAAAATCTTCCTTTTTCAGTTCGGGCGACGGTCGGAAAGCGTTGACCTGCGCTAAAAACAAGTTTTGCAAGGAGGCATAATTTTCCGGCAGATACAATTTGCGCGCTTCGCTCCATTGTCCCAGTTGGTGCGCTTTAGAGTATTTCTGTTCAATCAGATCATTAGCTTTGTCAAAAAAATAAACCATGCGTTTAATATTTGGCGTATCCTGTAAAGCAGACAGGCGGGCGGTAATTTTTGGATCCGCCGGTCCGCCTTTCATTTTTGCCGCTTCTCTCAGCAGCCGGAGACGTTCGCCGCGCAAAAAAAGAATCAGTTCTTCCTCGCAGACCGGCAGGTTGACCAAGCCGCCAAATCGTTTAAAATGCTCGTTATTGAGTTCGACGCGCGCGCCGGCAATAGCGTGCGTCACGTTGACCAGGTAAAAATTTTCGGGGATATCAATCGTATCTTTACCAAAGGCGACGGTATAACGCGGGTCGTCCAGTTTCCACCATAGCTCGGCGCCAAAAACCGTTTCCGGATCGATCTTGTCAAAATTGTCGATCATACAAACGAATTTCTCTTTTGGCGAAAGTTTGCACTTATCCCAAAACCGGAGCAGTTCGCCTTTCACAAATTTATTTTGCAGGTCAAAATAGCCGATATAACGCCTGTGATATTCCATTTCATACTGGGGTGCGCATAAAATGTTGATGCGGTGATCCGACTGGCCAATCAAACCGGCAATGCGGTCGACAATCGTGGAGTTGCCGCTGCCCGCCACGCCTGAAATAGTAACGAAACGTCGGTTGGAAACCAGGTCAAAATAGCGGGAAAATTTAGAGTACTCCATCGTCGGAAGAAAGGGACGGGCAAGAATTTTATACGCTAGCGAATCGTCCGAAGCCTTGGCGCCGTGAAAAAGGTTATATTTACCCTGCAATGAATCAACGGCTTGGTCGAGCGTAAAATAATCTCTTCTAATAGATTCATCCAGCGCAAACCAGTCGTTATCCTTTTCATTCTGAAAACCAGACCAGAGCGCTCTGCCTAAAGCGAGAGAGACCAGAAAAAGGGCGGGAATCCATATGTATTTACGATCCATGATATTTGGCGTTACCTAATCGGCGGTTAAAATTACGACTTAAAAGCCGTTCGCCCGTCGTATTGAGGAGGTTTTTTTAAAATGCCGGTCGCCCGGCTTTCTCCGCGCCGTTAAGCGGGAAAAAGCTATTTTTGTATCTGTTTTATGAAGACGCGGCTTCAATATACGACAGAGCCAACAATACGATTTCATATTTGCGTTCAACGGCTTGTGCGGCAAGAATTTATCATTCATCATTCATCATTCAAATACTTTGGCCGGCAACACTTTCGGAACCCTTTTCAAACTAACCACTTTCGGCGAGTCGCATGGAAAAGCGATCGGAGCGACCATCGACGGTTGCCCCGCAGGCCTGGAAATTGACGAAACCTTCATACAGTCGGAACTCGATCGCCGCCGTCCCGGACAGTCTAGGATAGTCACCCAACGCGATGAAAGCGATACCGTTCAACTACTGTCCGGCGTGTTTGAAGGAAAAACGACAGGGCATCCCATTGGAATGATCATCTATAACGAAGACCAGCGCTCTAAAGATTATTCGCACATAGCAGATAAATACCGCCCTTCCCACGCCGATTTTACCTACCAGCAGAAATACGGCGTTCGCGACTATCGCGGCGGCGGGCGCTCTTCGGCGCGCGAAACCGCCGCTCGGGTAGCTGCGGGCGCGATAGCTAAAACGTTGCTCGCTCATTTTGGCGTAACCGTTCAAGCCTACGTCGGCCAGGTCGGAAACGTCAAGGTTGAAAAAACGTATGGCGAGCTGGATCTGTCGCTGACAGAATCAACGCCTGTGCGATGTCCGGATTTGGAAATCGCCGCCCAAATGATCGCGCTCATCGAGCAAGTCAAAAAAGCGGGAGACACCATCGGGGGCGTAGTGAACTGCGTCGTTCAAAATTGTCCGGTCGGTCTGGGAGAACCGGCGTTTGATAAACTGCACGCCGATCTCGGAAAAGCGATTTTGAGTATCAACGCCTGCAAAGGCTTTGAATACGGTTCCGGTTTTGCCGGCGTAACGTTGCGCGGCTCGGAACACAACGACGTTTTTTATAACGACAACGGTATCGTTCGCACCAAAACCAATTACTCCGGCGGCGTCCAGGGCGGAATCAGCAACGGCATGGATATATATTTTCGCGCCGCTTTCAAACCCGTAGCTACCATCGTCCAGGCCCAGGATACGGTCAATATAGAAGGCGAACCGGCCGTCGCAACGGGCAGGGGGAGGCACGACCCCTGCGTATTACCCCGTGCCGTCCCAATCGTCGAATCCATGGCGGCATTGGTTTTGGCCGATCATTTGTTAAGGCTGCGTAGTTCGCGGTTATAAAATAAAAAAAGGCGGCCCCGATCTTGATCGGGGCCGCCTCTAATTATTTGCAGACGCAGCTTTCACAAACGTCCCTAAAATTAATCTATTTCACAAAAAATAATTCTCTGTATTTAGCGATCGGCCAGTAGCTATCTTCGACCCAGTATTCCAGCGAATCCGCGTGGTGGCGAATTTCATCCATCAACGGTTTTACGCTTCCGGCGAAAGTAGCGGCGATTTCTTCCAAATGGTCGTTTTCTTCCGCTTTTTTCTTTGCTTTGTGCATCTTCGTTAGCGCGTCGCCCAGACCGGTCAGGTGCGTAGAAATATGTTCCACAATCTCTTTTTGCGTAGAGTAAGCGGAACTTTTCAAGCCGGCCTCTTTTAATTTTATGATATTATCCGCTACTTTTGTCTGATAATTGATGGCGGCGGGTAAAATCTGGCTGGTACACAGTTCGGCGAGCGTATCCGCTTCAATTTGTACTTTAGTGATATACGTATGTACGAACACATGGTAATGAGCGTCCAACTCCTTTTCGCTCAACACGCCGCTGGTAGCAAATAACTCAATATTTTTCTTTTCGGTCAGCGCTTTCAGCGCTTCGGGCGTGGATACCCGGTTACCCAGTCCGCGTTTTTTCGCTTCGGCTTTCCATTCGTCGGTATAACCGTCGCCTTCAAAACGAACATGCTTAGAATCTTTTATATACTGGATCAAAATATCTAAAATTGCCTGATCCTGGGGTTTGCCGCTGGCAATGGCCGCGTCGGCTTCTATTTTGAATGCTCCCAATTGGCGTCCGACGATGGTATTCATCACAGCCATAGGGCCGGCGCAGTTTTGGGAAGAACCGACCGCGCGAATTTCAAATTTATTTCCGGTGAAAGCAAATGGGGAAGTCCGGTTACGGTCGGTTGGGTCCCGCTCCATATCAGGCAGTTTACTGACCAGGTCGACCACTTTTTTAATAGTGCTGGCGTTGGATTTTCCAATCGATTCGATTTCATTCAGCATGCCGTCGAGAGTATCGCCCAGGAAAGCGGAAATAATTGCGGGAGGCGCTTCGTTGGCGCCCAAACGATGGTCGTTATTGGCTGTCGCAATGGAAGCGCGCAAAATGTCGGCGTAATCGTAGAGCGCTTTAATCGTGCAAACAAAGAAAGTCAGGAACTGGAGATTATTTGCAGGATCTTTGCCCGGGCTTAACAGGTTTTTACCGGTGTTGGTCCCCATCGACCAGTTATTGTGTTTACCGCTACCGTTAACGCCGGCGAACGGTTTTTCGTGGAGCAGGCAAACCAGTTTATGGCGGCGCGCGACGCGCTCCATCATATCCATCAACAAAGTATTGTGATCGACCGAGACGTTTACTTCTTCATATACAGGCGCAATCTCAAATTGAGCCGGACCCACTTCGTTATGGCGGGTACGGATCGGAATCGCTAATTTATGGCACTCCGTTTCAAGGTCGCGCATGAATGCGTATACTCTTTCCGGGATAGACCCAAAATACATATCTTCTAACTGCTGATTTTTAGCCGAAACGCGGCCAACTAGCGTTCTGCCGGTCATGATCAGGTCGGGGCGCGTATTGTATAGCGCTTCATCAACAACGAAAAACTCCTGTTCCCAACCCAGGGTAGCGATAACGCGGGTAACGTTTTTATCAAAGAACTGGCAAACGGCTACCGCCGATTTTTCCAAGTATACCTGCGAACGTAATAAAGGCAATTTGAAATCTTGCGCTTCGCCGTTCCAGGTAACAAAAGCGGTAGGAATATATAAGGTAGTGCCTTCGCCCACTTTCATCACGAACGCGGGAGAAGAAGGATCCCAAACGGTATATCCGCGAGCCTGAGCGGTAGAGCGCATTCCCCCGCCCGGAAACGAAGAAGCGTCCGGTTCCTGCTGGGTTAGCACGTCTCCGCCAAATTCTTCAATGACTTCTCCGCTTGGCGTCAGGTTGAAAAAGGAATCGTGTTTTTCTGCATTTTTTCCTGTCAACGGTTGAAACCAGTGCGTGAAGTGGGTAGCTCCTTTAGCCTGCGCCCAGGCCATCAGGCCCTGCGCAACTTCGTCGGCCATTTCGCGGCCAATTTTAGAGCCGCTTTGAGTCGCCGATTTCATGGCCAGATAAGCGCTCTCCGACAAATATTGCTTCATGGCAGCGTCGTTGAACGTACTTTCGCCAAAAAACTCGGCAATTTTACCTGGGGCCGGTTCCGAAAAATCCACGTCGTATTCCGAACGATTGTGGATCGTATCCAAAGCATTAAAACGGGATAAACTCATGATCTTAACTTTTAAGAGTAAATAGGTGTAAATTAATTGATTTGGTAGTCTTTCGCGTCCTATTCTTTGATTGGGCGTTCCTTTAAAATTTATATACCGCCGCCAGTAGAACGGACGTTTCCGAAGCCGACGGCCTTCCTGAATCGTCCGTATACGCGTTCTTCGCCGACGTATCGAACCGGATCTCCGGAATTAAAGTCAGGTTGTTTGGCAAATGGATATTGCCGGACAGCGTAAAAGCGGAAATATTATTATCTGTAAGATGCGTAATGACGCCGTCTTTATCGTTAAAATATTCGTAACGGCCCGCCAGCGTAAAGTCAGGACTAAGGGCGTAGTTCGCATAGAGCGCCGTTCCTAACCAGGAAACTGATTTACCCGTCGGGCTAAAATATTTATTGGAAAAATTAAGCCCCAGTCCAAATTTTGAGGTCGCCTGGTAATTGAGGACTACGTCGTAATGAAACTCGGTGGTGGAAGAATCGGCGTTTCCATATAATAAGTTTAGATACCCTTTAAAAGCGCCGTTCACATAAGCAACCTGACCCCCTAAATGCAATCCTTTAACGGCTATATCGCGCGTATCGTTGTCGTCAAAAATACCGGCCATAACCGTCCAGTTGGAATCGGCGGCAATTTCCGCTTTCACGCCCGTATGGAAAACGGGACTGGCTGCGAATATATAAGACATACTATAATTCAAATTATTAACCCCTTCCGTTAATTCATAGCCAAAGTAGGTCGAGAAACTACCCGCTGTTATTTTAACATTGGCCGCTGGTTTATAATATACGTAGGCCTGTTTAATTAGTTCCTGAATTTGTTGACCGCTTCCGACATATCGATAATTTGATTCTGAAGCGCGGCGACCGACCATTAGGTCGATCACAAAACCTGTTTTAGCAAAATCTTTGGCAAAAACGACGTTAGCCAAGCCCAGGGTAATCGCGTTATGCGTCGTCGTATAAGGCGTATAGGCGGAACCGTTTTTATTAAAACCGTACCGGTAAAAAGCGTCAAAATTTCCTGTAATACTTAGCGGCGGGATGGTATCGGCATAACTCATCGCCGCGCCCGAACAAGATAAAAACAATACAAAAAAGAACGCCCTAAGGCTAAAGTTTTTTTTCAACATCATAATAACTGGTTTTTAGTTTTAGATAAGAGCGTTGCGGTGGCAGATATAGCCATGTTAAACAGGCGTTCCCTGACCGGCAGGACTCTTGCTGCGAAGAAATTGGTTTAAACAGGAAAACAAAGACGTCATTTATTATCCTTTTAACAAAGGTCGTTATTAAAAAAACAATTACAAAACAGCGCCTCCCGGCAAGCGGTTAAACTACTTAGTTTGAAAATAAAACTTAGAACAATATTTTAGTTTTTTACAATTCTTCACTTTTTATTTTAAGTTTTTAACAGACAAGCAAATTTTTGTTTTTAAAATTTTTTTTGTTAATTATGTCAGTTTTTTTCGCGTTTAAACGGATCATTCTTTTAGCGACATAATTATTTTATTTTTTTTTTAAATTCCGGAAAAAATATCGGCGGATATTTATCTTTAGCCGTCCGATCCTATACATACTATGACCAACTGTCGCCGCCGCTCGCCAGACCGAAATGTCCGGCTTCGAGGGCGATCTTACCCTCTTTTACTATGAGAAAAGTATTACTTTCCTTCTCTTTTTCTTTTTATTTTCTCTCCGCCGCGCGCGCGCAAAACGACTCCATCGCGGCGATCTGGGAGGACGCTATTGAAAGCCAGGTCCGCAACAACAGCGACTACGATTTTGACTACGACGCCGAATGGGAAGAACTTTCTGATCTGCGCGAACGTCCGCTTGATCTTAACGAGGCGAACCGCGACGCGCTCTCTGTTTTAGCGCCCTTGCTGACGTCCGCACAGATCGACGCGTTTTTGCAATACCGCGCTCAATACGGTCAACTGATCAGTATTTATGAATTGCAAATCATTTTCCCGCTGCCCGTAGTCCGGCTAATCCTCCCTTTTGTAAAAGTATCTACGGACGTCGACGGCTACCACGCCGCAAAAGGGGAAGTATGGAAAAAAGGTAAAAATGAAGTATTCGCGCTTGTACAAAACCGGCTGGAACCCTCTGTAGGATTTTTAAGGAGACCGGCTGATACGAGGCTGCGATATACGGGAGATCAATTTACCACCCGCTTTCGCTATAGGTACCACTACGGAACCCGCGTCAGCTATGGTTTTACGGCGACCAAAAGCGCAGGGGAACCATTTTTAACCGGCGTCAACGCCAACGGTTTTGATTTTTATTCATTCCATTGTTTTGTCAAAGCTCCGTTTCGCGGCGTCAAAAACCTGGCGCTGGGCGATTTCAACGTTAGCTTGGGCCAGGGGCTTATTGCACAAAACGGTTTCAGCATCGGCAAAAATTCGATGGCTTCCCATATTGAGCACGACGGACCCACTTTACGGAAATACAGTTCTTCCAACGAGGTGAATTTTATGCGCGGCGCGGGCGCTCAAATTGAATTGACCAAACATTCGGATGCCACTCTTTTCGCCTCCTATCGCGATCGCGACGCTACATTACAAAAAGCGAGCGACTCTACCGCCCTCCATACCAATGAAATCGTGGCGACTACCCTGCAAACTTCAGGGTTACACCGCACAAGAACAGAAATTAAGGATAAAAATGACCTGCACATTTTTAGCGCGGGAGGCGCTTTGCGCTATTTCTTTACCGGCGGGCGCATTGCTCTAAACGGGATCTATCAAAGTTTCGACCATCGCATCCAGCCAGTCAATAAACCCTACCACGCTTTTTCTTTTGCAGGAACCTCCCAATGGAACGCGAGCGCGGATTTTACGTACAGCGTCCGCAACCTGCATTTTTTTGGAGAGACCGCCCTCGGCGAACAAAACGCCATCGCGACGACCGACGGAGTTGCGGTAGCGGTGGGCAAGCCGCTGACCCTCAACCTGCTCTTCCGGTCGCTGCCTAAAAATTATCACGCGCTGTCCGCACAGCCTTTTTCGCAAAACGGTTCCAGCAACGAAACGGGCCTTTATATCGGCGGCGTCTTTCAACCCGATAAACGCTGGACGGCCAATGCCTACGCTGATTTTTGGCGGCAGCCTGCGTCAAAATACCTGGTGGATGGCCCTTCGCATGGCCTGGAATATTTTACGAAAGTCGATTATAATACTAAAAAGCTGGACGCTTACTTGCAAATCCGACATATCGTCGAACAGACCAACGGCAAAACGATCGTGGAACCCGGCGTCCACGCCCTCGTTGACAAGAGCCGGACGCAAATCCGGTTTAACCTGAATCGCAAAGTTTCCAAATTCCTCGAATGGCGCAACCGCGCGGAAATGGCGTTCTATGAAAAAGAAGGCGTCCAAAGTGCGGGCTGGCTGATCCACCAGGACGTTATTTATAAAAACCCCGTCCGCCCGTTGCATATCAGCGCCCGCATCGCCTTCTTCAATACGAAGGATTATAATTCCGCCATTTATGATTACGAAAACGACCTGACCTACCAGTTTACCATCGTCCCCAGTTATTATGAAGGGTCGCGGGTTTACATTAACGCCGGTTACCGTTTCGGAAAACACTGGACGGTAGAAGCCCGCGTCGCCAATACTTATTTATATAACCGGACAACCATCGGCACGGGCCTCGATCAAATTAGCGCTCCGCACCGGACGGACGTGAAAATGCAAGTACACATTGATTTTTAACGCATTACACAATCCCTTCTTTTAACAAATCATGCAAATGAACTATACCAATATATAATCCTTCGTCATCCACCGCGACAAGTTGCGTAATACTAAACTGCCGCATCAGCGCAAGCGCCTCTACTGCAAGGGCGTCCTGCCGAATCTTTTTCGGATGAACGGACATCACGTCGCGCGCGGTCAGTCCGTGAATATTTTCCTCTTTGGATAACATGCGCCGGAGGTCGCCGTCGGTCACGACGCCCGCGATTCGTCCGGCGTCGTCGACGGCTACGGCGGCGCCAAGCCGCTTGGATGTAATTTCCATAATAACGTGTCGGATGGAATCGTCGGGATGGACGGTCGGCTTTTCATGGTTCAGACAGACGTCGCGCACCCGCAGGTATAATTGTTTGCCCAGCGCGCCGCCCGGATGAAACTTGGCGAAATCGCTTGCGGTGAATCCTTTTATGGCCAGGAGCGCCATGGCGAGCGCGTCGCCCATAGCCATTTGAGCGGCGGCGCTGGCCGTTGGAGCCAGGTTGTTGGAGTCAGCTTCGCGTTCTACAGGCGTCCATAACACGAAGTCTGCCGCCCTGCCGAGGTAGGAATCTTTGACGGCGACGATAGCGACGAGTGTATTGCCAAAATTTTTTAGCAACGGTATTAAAACTTTAATTTCCGGCGTTTCGCCGCTTTTGGAAATGCAAATAACGACGTCTTCAGCCCGGACGACGCCGAGGTCGCCGTGAATGGCGTCGGCGGCGTGCATAAAAATGGCGGGCGCGCCGGTAGAGTTCAGGGTGGCGACCATCTTTTGGGCAATGATGGCGCTTTTGCCGACGCCAGAGACGATCAAGCGGCCTTTACACTCCGCTGCGCATCGGACGACCGATAAAAAAGAAGCCCCCAGGTTTTTTTTTACGGCTTTTAAAGCGGAAATTTCGACCTCTATAGCGTCTATTCCTACTTTCAGAATATTATGCGGATAATCCAATCTTTTTATTTTATAATTTTGTGTTCTCCAAAGAAAAGATTTAGCTGGAACAAAAATAAACCGGCTAAACCGGTTAATTTATCTTTTAAAAAAAATATAGCAAAAATATTTGGCGCTAATAGTGAAAAAAGTTTTAATTTAGCAGATGCAGAATCAAAACGAGCATTTTTGAGCGCTTTAAGCGTTGCCGGCGTTTTTAAATCCCGACCGGCAGTCGCAACGACGTCCCGCCGTTTAGAAAAACCTGGCTTAAGAAAAAAGTATGAACATGATTGTGACGAAAGAGTTATTGCACGAAGCCTTGCACAAATATTTTGGTTTCGACAACTTTAAAGGACCACAGGAAGCCATTATTACCAGCCTGCTTGAAGGAAAAGATACTTTTGTCGTGATGCCCACGGGCGGCGGCAAATCCATGTGTTATCAACTCCCCGCCCTGATGCTGCCGGGTACGGCGCTCATCATTTCCCCGCTCATCGCGCTGATGAAAAACCAGGTCGACGCCATCCGCGGCTATAGCGACGGCGACGAGATTGCTCACTTCCTCAACTCTTCGCTTTCGAGAGCCGATATCAGGAAAGTGAAACAGGACATCACGGACGGCAAAACTAAATTGCTCTACGTGGCGCCCGAAACGCTGACCAAGGACGAAAACATTGAGTTCTTCCAAAACGTCGAGCTTTCTTTTGTGGCCGTGGACGAGGCGCATTGTATTTCCGAATGGGGCCATGATTTCCGGCCCGAATACAGGCGCATCAAAACAATGATCGAATCGATCAACCGCGATATTCCCGTGATCGCCCTGACCGCGACGGCAACCCCCAAGGTGCAGTCGGATATTGTGAAAAACCTGGATATGAAAGACGAGAATATTTTTATCTCCTCTTTCAATCGCGACAATTTATATTATGAAGTACGCCCCAAAGGCAAGCTTGATTCCGTCCATAAACAGATCATCCAGATCATCAAAGACCTGCCCGGCGAGACAGGCATCATCTACGTCCAAAGCCGGAAAGCGGCGGAGGATATTGCCAAAGTGCTGGAAGTGAACGGAATTAAGGCCGCGCCTTACCATGCAGGGTTGGAAGCCAAGACGCGCTCGCAGACGCAGGACGCTTTTTTGATGGAAGACGTGGACGTCATCGTCGCCACCATCGCTTTCGGGATGGGAATCGACAAACCGGACGTGCGCTTTGTGATTCACTTCGATATACCGAAAAGTATCGAAAATTATTACCAGGAAACCGGACGCGCCGGCAGGGACGGACTGGACGGTCGCTGCGTCGCTTTTTACTCTTATCGCGATATTGCCCGCCTTGAGAAATTCCTGCGCGATAAACCCGTGGCGGAGCGCGAAATGGGCGCCCAACTGATGGAAGAAATGGTCGCCTATACGGAAACCACCAGCTGCCGCCGCGTTTTCCTGATGCACTACTTTGGCGAAGGGTACACGGCAGACCAATGCGGAAAAATGTGCGACAATTGCCGCCACCCGCGCGAAAAAGTAGAAGTTCAACTGGAAATGCAGCAGGCGCTCATGGCCGTCGATCAGCTCAACGAGCATTATAACGTCAAATCGCTCGTCGACTTCATGACCGGGGTCGAAACCAAGGAAATGAAGGACTTCAAACACAACAAATTAACGGTCTTTGGCGTGGGCAAAGACCGCGACGACGTGTTCTGGCATTCTATTTTCCGCCAGGGCTTGTTACAGAACCTATTCTATAAAGAGATCGAAGAATACGGCATCATCCATATTTCAGACCTGGGCCGTAAATTTATTGAATCGCCTCATTCTTTTATCATTACCCTCAACCACAATTTTGCGGAAGAGCTCGGCGACGCTGAAGACGCCGCATCAAGACCCGCCGCCCTGGACGAGACTCTCATGCACATGCTCAAGGACCTGCGCCGGACGCTCGCCAAGCAAAAAAATATTCCGCCGTATAATATTTTCCAGGATCCGTCTTTGGAAGATATGGCTACCCAATACCCGGTCACGATGGACGACATGACCAAAATCACCGGCGTCAGTTCGGGGAAAGCCGCCAAGTATGCCAAGCCTTTTATTACGCTGATCGCCAAATACGTGGAAGAGAACGATATTGAGCGCCCCGACGATTTCGTTGTCAAGCAGGTAGCCAACCAGTCGAAAACAAAAGTCGCGATCATCAAAGGAGTCGATAAAAAAGTCCCCCTCGCGGAACTGGCGCGTCAAAATTCCCTGAATATGGACGAACTGATGCAGGAACTGGACGTCATCGTCGCATCCGGCACCCGCCTCAATCTGGATTACATCATCAACGACCAGGTCGACGAGTACGCCCGCGAAGAGATCAAGGAATACTTTATGTCGTCCGAATCCGACGATCCGGGGCTTGCTTATCACGCGCTAAAAGAAGACGATATTCAATACGAGGAAATTCAGCTAATCCGTTTGAAGTTTTTGTCGGAGATGGCGAATTGAACTTCTTTTAGCTAGGATATAAACCGGGCGTTTACGAAATTTCGTAAACGCCCATTTTATTATAATGCCAATCGTCAGAAAATTAAACCGTTAATACGCCCCAAAAAATCTCCTTAAAAACCACTCCAGGCACAACAACCCCGCCAGCAAAAAGAAAATCCACTTCAAATTCAGCGCGGACTCCGTTTTGTTATTCGTAAACATCATGGGCTTAATCTTTCGTTGATGGAGCGCGTCAGAAATCTTGCTTAGTTCGTTCGGATAATAAAGCGCGCCGCCGGATTGGGCGCTCATCACGCGCAGTCCGCTATGGTCGGCAACGGTCTCAAACAATTCGACCTGGATGGGCTGAACGCTGAACCGGCCTTCGGCAGTCAGGCTTTCGCCGCCATTGTTGACGGAACCTTTGTAGCTGTATTCGCCGACAGGTAAAACGCCCGCGTCGAGAAAATACGCTTTGCCGGATTTATTGAACGTATAATTGAATTGCTTGCTT
>JBBRMZ010000050.1:0-24659 GCA_038230555.1 Chitinophagales bacterium | reverse complement strand
TTTTAACTGGATGATTGAGAAAACCAAGATTCAAACAGCCTCAAAAGTGAGGGCTACCGCCGGTTTAATGACGCATATTTTCGGCTCAATCGTCACAGCGCTGCTTTTTTGGCTGTTTTAACCCATTATTCGCATAAGTTAGTAATGCGAATAATGGGTTGAAAAAATTAAAAAAAGTCGCCGGGACGATAAACCCGAAAATCAAAAGCGGATACATCGGGAACATAGCACCTTTCATCCCCTAAATCCTGACCCGGACGTCCGTTTATTCTTAATATCCTTCCCTTTTCGTTAACCCTCTGAGTCACATATAAGGCACGTTTAAGCCGTACATAAGCCGTATCTGTTTCATATATGAGTCATATATGAGTCATGTATGACCGCCCCCTCAGATTGTATTCGGTTTGGGAAAAGATTGAACTAAAAGGCGCCTCAAAAATGCCGTATTCATAATGGTTAATCGTCGGATATTCACAAAAAATACCCTGGCGATTACTGCTATTGATGGTCGTTAACCCATTAATACTATAATTAATAAACGGTTGCCAAACACAGCTATGAGCTGACGGCGGAAAACTATCCCCTAATCAAAAATGATGGTTTTGTTGTTGGCGACGAAAACCCGGTCGTCGACGATTAGTTTAAGGGCCTGCGCTAACGTATTTTTTTCCACCTCCCGCCCGGATTGCGCCATTTCGGCGGCGGACTGCGTATGGTCGACCGGTATAACTTGTTGTACTATGATCGGGCCTTCGTCAAGTTGGTCGTTCACAAAGTGCGCGGTAGCGCCGATGATCTTCACGCCCCGCCGGTATGCCTGCCGGTATGGATTCGCGCCGATAAAAGCCGGCAAAAAAGAATGATGAATATTAATGATCTGGTTCGGAAAATGTTGCACAAAGGAAGGAGAAAGAATTCGCATATACTTTGCCAGGATGATATATTCCGGGTTAAAATGTTGAATTTGTTGAACGACCAGCCGTTCATGTTCTTCGCGGGCGACGCCTTCGTGCGAAATGCAATAAAAAGGCACGGCAAATTGGCGGGCAAACGTTTCTAAAGTAGGATGGTTCGCGATGATCGCCAGGATCTCGACGTTCAGTTCGTTGAACTGGCTGCGGATAAGGAGTTCGCCGAGGCAGTGGTGTTCTTTTGTTACAAGAACGACGATCTTCTTTTTCTTTTGTTCAGTCAGGAAAATTTGAGCGTCTGCGGGGAGGACGCCTTTCAATCCTCCAATGATCCGTTCGGGATCGACGTTGCCTTCGATTTCTGTGCGCATGAAAAACCTGCCGGTCTCAGGTTCTACAAATTCATGGTTTCGGACGACATTTAATTCATTATGGTATAAAACGCCGGTGGCTTTGTGCACAATGCCTTTGGCGTCCGAACAATCGATCAATAAAGTATATTTCATTTTTTGGCTTTGGCTATTAGCGCCGCTTTTTCAAAAGTAAATAAAAAACGGAAAACGCTTGATGGAGCATTTTCCGTTAAGAGCCGCCAAGGAGACTCGAACTCCTGACCTACGCATTACGAATGCGTTGCTCTACCAACTGAGCTACGGCGGCATTTTTAAAGAATGAAGAATGATAAATGATGAATTATTTTAAACATTCATTTTCAAATAAATACATCATTATAAATCGGTTTCTACATATTCAACCTTTACAAAGCGCCATATTATATAAAACCGAATCAGCATTCGATTGCAAAGATAGCGCCTATTTTTTATTCATGTACTGACAATTTGTCATTCTATTTTTGCAAAAGTTGTATATTTGCAGCCTTTGAGAAAACGACCCCTGGGAAGTAGGGGAAAGAGACATTTTTAACAGTAGAAAAGAGCCGATAATGACAGAAATAGCGCCTTTTATAACGGCGGAAAAAACGATGGACGAAGCGCGCCAGGGCGAATCCTGGTTTCAGGCGGCGGCTGAAGCCGTTAAGCCGGAAGGTAAGAAATTCTATATAGAAAGTTACGGCTGCGCGATGAATTTTAGCGACAGCGAGATCGTTGCGTCTATTCTGGGAGGCGCCGGATACGCGCCGACCCGCGATATGGACGATAGCGACCTGATCCTCATCAATACCTGTTCCATCCGCGAAAAAGCGGAAGAAACCGTGCGAAAACGCCTTAGGGTTTTTAATAAAGCAAAAGAAAGGAAACCAGGCATGCTGGTAGGCGTGTTGGGCTGTATGGCGGAACGGCTAAAAAGCAGGTTCCTCGAAGAAGAAAAACTCGTCGACCTGGTGGTCGGACCGGACGCGTACCGCGACTTGCCTAACCTTTTGGCCGTCGCGGAAGACGGCGACAGAGGAATAAATGTTTATTTATCGCGCGAAGAGACCTACGCCGATATTAGCCCTTTGCGGCTTGACTCGAACGGGATAACGGCTTTCATCAGCATTATGCGCGGCTGCGATAATATGTGTTCGTTTTGCGTGGTACCTTTTACGCGGGGCCGGGAAAGAAGCCGCGACGCCTATAGCGTTATTGCTGAAGCCGCTCAATTATTTCAGCAGGGATTCCGCGAAGTTACATTGCTGGGCCAGAACGTGGATAGTTATAAATGGACGCCTTCAGAAGGAGGCGCTACTGTGCATTTTGCGCGGCTGCTGGAAATGGTCGCCTTGATCCACCCGGATCTGCGGGTTCGATTTTCAACTTCCCATCCCAAAGACATTACGGACGACGTGTTATTTACGATCCGCAAATATGAAAATATTTGCAATTACATCCACCTGCCCGTGCAGTCCGGCAACAGCCGGATATTGAAATTAATGAACCGTACCTACGACCGGAACTGGTATATGGAGCGCGTGCGCCGGATATATGAAATTATTCCCGACTGCGCGATCTCTTCCGATATGATCGCCGGCTTTTGTTCAGAAACAGACGAGGAACACCGGGATACGCTGAGTATGATGGACTATGCGAACTATTCCATGTCGTACATGTTTTTTTATTCGGAACGCCCCGGCACGCTTGCCGCAAAAAAATATCCGGACGACGTGCCGGAGGTGGTAAAAAGAGCGCGGTTGGCGGAAATCGTCGAACTACAGCGCGCGATTTCACTACGGCACAACCAAAAAGACGTCGGGAAAACTTTCAACGTATTGATCGACGGGGACAGCAAAAAATCGACTAAAGATTTCAAAGGGAGAAATTCGCAGAATAAAATCATCGTTTTCCCTAAAAAAGGCGATTGGAAAGCAGGACAATACGCGGAAGTAGAGGTGTTGGACGCCAGCAGCGCGACGCTAATCGGCAGGATCGTAGATTAACCGTCATCGGGATTGTCCGACGGAGCAATTATTCATTCAAGTCGCCGCAGATCATTTTGTCAAACGGCGACGATTATCAAAAACAATGAGCGTAAGCCTTCAAGCGGTGAAACAACGTTTTGGCATAGTCGGAACTTCGGCCATGCTCGACGCCGCCTTAGATACCGCCGTCCGGGTCGCCAACACGGATCTGAGCGTGTTGATCATCGGGGAAAGCGGGGTAGGGAAAGAAGTATTTTCCAAGATCATCCACGCCCTCAGCGCGCGAAAACATAATTCCTTTATCGCCGTCAATTGCGGCGCCATTCCGGAAGGCACCATTAATTCAGAATTATTTGGCCATGAGAAAGGCTCTTTTACCGGCGCTGCAGGCGACCGGAAAGGATATTTTGAAACAGTGGACGGCGGAACTATTTTTCTGGACGAGATCGGGGAAACTCCGTTGGATACGCAGGCTTTTTTATTGCGTATCCTCGAATCCGGGGAATACCTGCGGGTGGGTTCTTCCAAAGTGATGACAACCAATGTCCGGGTAATTGCGGCCACTAATACAGACCTGACAGCGCAAATCCAAAAAGGAAAATTCAGGGAAGACTTGTACTATCGCCTGAATACCGTGCCGATCCGGGTTCCCCCGTTGCGGGAGCGGCGGGAAGATATTTACGTGTTGTTCCGAAAATTTGCCGTCGATTTTGCCGATAAATACCGGACCACGCCCATTTACCTCGACGACCGCGCACAAATCCTGTTGGAAAATTACCCCTGGCCCGGCAATATCCGCGAACTTAAAAATGTAGCCGAACAACTCTCCGTTTTGTCAAAAGATAAACAGGTCTCTGCAGAAGTTTTGCTGGACCTGATCCCAAATATTATGAAGCGCAATTTGCCGGCGTTGGTCTCTAAGGACCGGCAAAACGCGGGATATGAAGAGCGGGAAATATTGTACAAGCTGCTATTTGAAATGAAATCGGACCTGACAGACCTGAAAAGCCTGGTATTTGAACTCATTAGCCATAATAACCTAAGCGTCGGCAACGGCGTCAGTTTGCGCCAGTTAAAAGCGCCTTTTATGCAATATAACGGGGCCGACCAGAACGGCGGCGATCTGGAAGAACAGGAAAGCTACGCCGCGCAGCCGGAGTCCAACAGCATGAGCGAATTGCTTTACGACCGCGACCGCTCCGCCCAGCAAAATGCAGAACGGTCTATGAACGGATCGCGCCCTGTTGTAATGGAAAAAAATAACGGCAAAGCCAATATTTTTGACAAGGCAGAAATCGTTGAAGAAAGCCTTTCGCTCATTGATATGGAAAAAGACCTGATCGTAAAAGCGCTGAAAAAACACAACGGACGGCGAAAAGAAGCGGCGGACAACCTGGGCATTTCAGAAAGGACGCTGTATCGGAAGATCAAGGAATACAGTCTTGAATGAAAAATTGTAAATTGTAAATGGTGAAAGATGAATTATTTAGTCCAGGCCGGGCAGACTTCAGTTAACTTATTATGAGAAAAAACGTATTTAAATATTGCTCTTCAGCGGCGCTGCTTGCAGGATGCCTGTTTTTAGGGGTTCGGTGCTATTCTTTCAAAGGCGTTTCGATTGACGCGGAGACGAAAACGTTTAGCGTAACGCCGTTTTCGTTGAGTTCGCCTGCGGCCCCGGCGACCATCGGAACTATTTTTTCGGAAAAATTAAAAGATAAGATCAGGACGAATACGCGACTGACATACGCAAATAACGAGGCGCATCTTCAGTTTTCGGGAACAGTGACGGAGTTTACGGTGATTTCTCAAACGCCGCAACCGGGTCAACAGGCCGCTTTTAATCAGTTAAAAATTACGGTCGCCGTGGAGATGACCAACTTATTAAAGGAAAAAAACAGTTGGAAACAGTCCTTTAGCTTCCAGACTGATTTTCCCGGCAGCGCGAGTTTGCTGTCGGTGCAGGACGGATTAATTACGACGATCAGTAATAAGATCGTGGAAGATATTTTTAATAAGGCATTTACGGAAAACTGGTGACAATTAATGATGAACGATGAATGTTGTAGTATGCTATCAATCAAAATTTTATAATAATTTTATTGGTTTCTGGCAAAATGAATCAGGACAGTTTTAAGGATTTTTTGACGGATGAATCGCGGCTGTATGCTATTTCTTACGAGGAATTGAAATCGCTGACGTTGGCGTACCCTTATTCGTCCTTGCTACGGCTGCTTTTGTTGAAAAAAAGTTACCTGGACCAGCATAAAGATTACGAGCGCAATCTACAGACAGCGGCGCTTTATACGACCGACCGGAGAAATTTGTACCAAACGGTTCAGGCCCTGAAAAGTATGCCGCTACAGAAAGAATACGTGACGCTCGGCGAAGATTATTTAGAACTGGCGGAATTAAGCCGCCTGGAAAAGGTTTTGTCCGTCCGGCACGTTTCAGAAACTTTAGCAGATAAAAAAACTTATACGAGCGCCCGTACTGAAGAAAGCGAAACTTTTCCCGGCATTAATAAAAGCCCGCGCGACGTGCGCGCCCATTTGGACGTCCCTTCCTTCCAATTTCAGGAACCCGATGCGGCCGATTCTATTCCTGAACTTCCCGCCTTGCAGGACGAGGATTCGTTAAAATTAACCGTTGATTTGAACCCGCCGCCGGCAGAGGACCAGATGCAGTCGGCATATCCGGCGCCTACAAACAGATCTAATCTGCCGCAATTTAAGCCGGCCTATTTACCGGAAGAAAAATCAAAAGCGGTGGATTTGGAAATTACCAATCCGGACCGGGCGCGTGTTCAGGAAATGGCCGGCTCCTCAAAACCTTTAGCGCCAACGTTCAGCGGCTGGCTAAAACAATTCAGGATGGACGTGGACGCTATCGCTACTCCGGCGGTTTCGCCCGTTAATAGCGCTCCATCGACGCCAGCCGTTGAAAAAGAACGGACATTCGAGCCTGGAAATCTTCCGTTGGAAGACAGCGATGATCCCTATTTACCGGTCGAGCCTGATGAAAAGGATATGGATCAACGGGCGGTAAACAGTGCCTATCTAAGCGAGGACGTCATTTCAGAAACCCTGGCAATGTTGCTGGCCTTACAGGGCAGGAACGACCTCGCAATTGATATGTATAAAAAATTAAGTTTGCAATTCCCCGATAAAAGCAGTTTCTTTGCGTCCAAAATAAAAATATTGGTCGATAAACCGGGAGAAAAACCTGTAGAAAATCGTATTCAGAAATCCGTCTGATCCTTAAGGCGCCTGGATAAAAATATAAACCGCATGAATAATTTTCATAATTTATTTATAACCGCTAAAATACAAGCTACCGGCTTACAGGTATCAGCTATTTATTAATCTTTAATAATCTATTCTATAATTTTCTGTCATGTTATTAACTTTTTTAACGGTGCTTATCGCCATTGTCGCTTTATTATTAATCGTCGTCGTGTTGATCCAAAACCCTAAAGGCGGCGGCATTGACTCTACATACGGAAGCGGGGCCAACCAAATGTTCGGCGCGGCACGGTCAGCCGACGCTATTGAAAAAATTACCTGGTACCTTGCTACGGCTTTGATCGTTCTATGTATCCTTTCTTACTTTTTTATTAATAAATCCGCCTCCGGTACGGAAAAATTACTGACGCAATAACGTCGCCGCAGCGGGGAATGCGCCGCATTCCCCGGCAGTTTTCCGGTTCATCACAGCCGTTCCATTTATGTCGTTCCCGAAAGGGAAGGCCGCGCGCGGCCTTCCCTTTATAACCTGCATAAGCCGTTCGGCTCCTTATTTTTAATAAATTCATATACTATATATTTATGTTCATTTTTATGACCAGTGGAGTTTTAATTGACAAACTGGCTATAAACAGGGTCGGAGGCTTAACAAGCAGGCTTAACTTTGTCAATTCCGGTTCAAATTGCTGTTAAAATGGCAGAAAAAGACCGTTGGCGTCAAAAGTGCTAATAAAAGAAGCAATAGCGCGGCGGGTAGTTAAAAACCCGCCGCGACTTTTTCCTTTTCGTTCGGATCAACTAACTTTTATTTTATTCATTCACTTAATTAATTGTAAAAAAAGAAAACTATGAAGCCGATTAACGACAGAGTAGTGGTAAAACCGGCGCCTGCCGAGGAAAAAACCAAGGGCGGAATTATTATCCCCGACACAGCTAAAGAAAAACCGCAACGCGGCGAGGTAGTCGCCGTCGGCCCCGGCAAAAGCGGTAAAGACGAAGCGAAAATGTCCGTCAAAGTGGGCGATATCGTGTTGTACGGCAAATATGCCGGCCAGGAATTAACGCACGAAGGAGTAGATTATCTAATTATGCGGGAGGACGACATTCTCGTTGTAATGGACTAACATTCAAAATATTTAAACCAACCAAAATTAGCTTCCGGAAGTCTCCCCTGAGCCTTCTTTTTTCTCCAACAGCCGTCTTAATGAAAGCGGCGCTTAATGAATTAATTAACTCATTCAGGAATAAAAATTTTATATATTATGCCTAAAGAAATTCGCTTTAAGTCGGACGCCCGCGATCAGCTGAAAGCCGGTATCGACGCTTTAGCCGACGCGGTAAAAGTAACGCTTGGACCAAAAGGCCGCAACGTAGTGATCCATAAAAGTTTTGGCGCGCCGACCATTACTAAGGACGGCGTCACTGTCGCAAAAGAAATTGAACTGGAGAATCCGGTAGAAAATATGGGCGCACAGATGGTAAAAGAAGTAGCTTCCAAAACTGCCGACCAAGCGGGCGACGGAACGACTACGGCTACCGTCCTGGCGCAGGCTTTGGTAAAAACAGGCTTGAAAAACGTTGCCGCAGGCGCGAACCCGATGGATCTGAAACGCGGCATCGACAAAGCGGTTAAAGTCGTCGTCGAACACCTGAAAAGTCAGTCCGAAAGCATCCATAATGATTATGAGAAGATCAAGCAGGTTGCGTCTATTTCCGCCAACAACGACGACGAGATCGGAGCGCTGATCGCCGACGCCATGAAACGCGTTTCTACAGACGGCGTCATCACGGTCGAGGAAGCCAAAGGAACGGACACCTATATGGAAGAAGTGTTGGGTATGCAGTTTGACCGCGGATACTTGTCCCCGTATTTTGTGACCAACGCTGAAAACATGACGGTGGAGTATGAAAATCCGCTGATTCTGATCTATGATAAAAAGATCAGCAACATGCAGGAAATGTTGCCTATACTTGAAAAAGCCTTAGGCACAGGACGACCGTTATTGATCATTTCTGAAGACGTCGATTCACAGGCGTTGGGCGTATTGGTCGTCAACCGTTTGCGCGCGGGTCTGAAAGTTGTGGCCGTTAAAGCCCCAGGCTTTGGCGACCGTCGTAAGGCAATGCTCGAAGATATTGCTATCCTGACCGGCGGAACCGTCATCAGCGAAGAGCAAGGCTACAAACTGGAGAACACCACGCTGGAGCATTTGGGTCATTGCGAAAAGATTACCGTCGATAAAGACAATACCACGATTGTCAACGGTAAAGGAGTCGATGAAAACATTAAATCCCGTATCAATCAAATTAAGCAGCAAATCGAAGTTACGACTTCTGATTACGATAAAGAAAAACTGCAGGAGCGTCTGGCCAAGTTGGCCGGCGGCGTAGCGGTGCTGTATGTAGGCGCGCCTACGGAAGTGGAAATGAAAGAGAAAAAAGACCGCGTGGACGACGCGCTCCATGCTACCAGAGCGGCCGTCGAAGAAGGTATCGTGCCGGGCGGCGGCGTCGCTTTAGTGCGCGCAGTGAACGCGTTATTGAACCTGAAAGGCCTGAACGCCGACGAAAACACCGGTATCGACATCGTGCGCATCGCATTGGAAGCTCCCCTGCGTTGCATCGTTGAAAATGCAGGCGTAGAAGGCAGCGTTGTGTTGATGAAAGTAAGAACCGGCAAAGGCGCTTACGGATTCAACGCGCGTACCGACAAATACGAGGACCTGAAAGCTGCGGGCGTTATTGACCCGACGAAGGTTACGCGGATCGCTTTAGAAAATGCGGCTTCGATTGCGGGTATGGTCTTAATGACCGAATGCGTCATCAGCGACAAAGCGGAAAAAGAATCCGGACATTCGCATGCGCCGCAGGGCATGGGCGGAATGGGCGGAATGATGTAAATTATGAATGTGAATGATGAAATTATATTTCTCATTCTGTTTCATTTTAAAATAAGTTATAGCCTTTCTACTATTGTAGAAAGGCTTTTTTTATGTAGCCGAATATAAAGAAAACTTAGCGGTTCCGGCAACAATTACCTGATAATGAATGAACTGAAATATCATCATTCTTAACTCATAACTATTTACGTGCGTTCGGGTTTGACGACGCCATTCCGGTTGATTCCCATCGCCAAAAAGATCCAGCCGGCAATAAAAAATAAGCCGCCTAGAGGGGTAAGGGGTCCAACCCAGGTTGAAAGCCCGTCTAATTTTAAAATTTCTGCGCCAACCAACGTATACAGCGAGCCGCAGAAAAGCGCCATGCCGACGACAAAACAAGTTGCGCTCCACTGCACCATTTTATTTTGGTAGATGCGGCGGATCAGGCCGGCGGCGAACAGAGCAAAGGCATAATAAAACTGGTAGGTTATGCCTTTTTCGTAGACGGCGAGCTGTTCAGGGGTCGCGTACTGTTTCAGGGTATGCGCGCCGAAAGCGCCGAGCAGGGTAGCGGCGGCGGCAAACACACAGGCTGCGACGAGCATGTTTTTACTTTTCATGGATGGATTAAGTTAAAACGTTTGTTGATTAAAAAGTATAATTTCGGGTAATCGGTCGTTTTAACATTTGATTTCTAACAAGACGTCAAAAGTGTGATATTTTTTAGAAATGAAAGGATTTATTTTTATTTAAGTTGGTCTGGCAACAAAAAACTACATTTATTTTTAGTTTATTTATTTGTTTAAGAGCACATTCAGTCGTAAAAGGTGAATTTAAATAATATTTTATTTTTTATCGTATCATTATTTCCGGGAATCAGGAATGGTTCTTAGAAAAGCGGACGGGACGTCGGGATGGACAAGGAGAGGTTCAAAGCGGAAGCCTTGAGCGGGCAATTCTTTTCTCTCGTCCGCCAGGATATAATAATAGGGATAGATTTTTTTGCGGTCGAAGCCAGGGATTTCAACGCGGTTTAGCCAGTTGAGTCCTTTCGTTTTTTGATAGAAATTGATGGCGGGACCGAATTTCCAATGGGCGCCGATCTGCGCTTCCCGGCCCTGTGCGCGTTCTTTTTCCAAAAGGGTTACGGTATCTTTCGTATATCGGTCGTAGTACCAGATATAACAATATTGCAGGTTAACGGTATAGAGGAAATGGGCGCTTAAAGCAAGGGCGAAGAAGCCGGTAATTATATACCGGGCGGCTTTCTGGCGGACGGAAGAACAGCAAAAAATAATGGCGAACGTCCATAACGGATAGAAAAACAAGGCCATTCGTTCGGTGGGGTATAATACCCTTTGAGCGTAGTGGATCAGAATGGTAAACCCTGCAGTTACGAACAACAAAAAAGCGAACAGAACAAAAGGAGCGGCTGATTTTATCCAAAGCGCCCTTAGCCCTAAGATAGCCAGGATCGGCAGGGTCAGAAGAAGCGCCGTGTAAAACCATTCGGCTACCCAGCCATATTGGGCAAAATAAAGCAGACAATCAAAATTGGAACGGACAACGTCATGGAGAAAACCTTCCTGACCGCCATAAAATAGTTGTCCGCCGTTGTGAAGTTTCAGGGTCAGCCGCGCGACGTATTCTAAAAAAACGAGGTTTACAACAACAGCGATTAAGGCAGCAATTCCTTTTCTCTGACTGTATTTCCGGAAAAGTTCAAACGCGGCGAAAATGACGAAACCCGTTAGCGCCGTTAAATAAAAAACCAAAATGGTAAAATTAGCCAGCACGGCGGCAAAGGCGGCTCCCCATGCGCCGATATTTAAAAATACGTTATCCCAACGGCGGTCCTCAAACATGACGTCCAGGTAATATATGCTCATGGTCATAAAAGCGATGGAAAGACCATAGCCCCGGGCTAAAGAAAAAAAGTCAAGCAGAAAAGGATTTAGATGGAGTAGGAGAAAGCCGGCGATCAATAATACGGGATCGCTCAACCGGATCAGAATGCGGAGGGAAAAAACCAAATAAATCAAGTAGGCGAGCATATTAGGAAGTCGCAAGGCCCATTCGGACGCACCGAATAGGCGGATACTTTTACCGCAGAGGAAGGTATTGAGCAAATGGTCGTTGGGCGTCGTCGCCCGGATCAGGTCGCCGTTCAGAATATCGAAGGTAAGGGCTTCATCGTGGGTAATGGATAGCAAAACGCCGCGCGCGAGGATATATATAAATATTGCGCATCCCGCCAAGAATACAAGCCGAATAGTCGCTTTCATTTTTCGTTTTACCTCCATTTATGAGTAACGAGTCAAAGATATTGAAATTATAAAAACAAAAGGAGGACGACGACGTTTTTGTGGGCAAAGGTATTTATACAACCAAATTATTTATATGGAAGAGGTGTTTATAGTGGCGGCAGTGCGGACGCCAATCGGTAGTTTTGGAGGAGCGTTCATTGATTTTCCGGCTACGCGGCTTGGGGCGGCGGCCATTAAGGGCGCTTTGGAAAAAGCGGGGATAGCGCCGGAAGAGGTGGAAGAAGTATTGATGGGCAACGTGGTTTCGGCTAACCTGGGGCAGGCGCCCGCGCGGCAGGCGGCGCTGTATGCCGGATTGCCGGACAACGTTATATGTACGACCGTAAATAAAGTTTGCGCTTCGGGCATGAAAGCGGTCATGTTTGGCGCGCAGTCAATTATGCTTGGGCTGAATGATCTGGTCGTGACGGGGGGTATGGAAAATATGTCGCAGGCGCCGTATTATATACCAAAAGGGCGGTATGGCTACAAATATGGAAACGCGGAACTGGTTGACGGTTTGGCAAAAGACGGTCTGAGAGACGTCTATAACGACGTTGCCATGGGCGTTTGCGCGGACAATACGGCTAAAAAATATGGGTTTAGCCGCGAGGCGCAGGACGCGTACGCTATTGAATCCTATAAAAGATCCGCCGCCGCGACGGAAGCGGGTAACTTCCTTTCTGAAATTATTCCCGTCGAGGTTCCGGGAAAAAAAGGGAATTTGATAATTAAAGAAGACGAGGACTTTAAGAACGTATTTTTTGATAAAATACCGACGCTGAAGCCAGCCTTTTCTAAAGACGGAACCGTAACGGCAGCTAACGCTTCCAATATCAACGACGGCGCGGCGGCGCTCGTGTTGGCGTCGGCTAAAAAAGTAAAAGAACTGAACCTGAAACCCCTAGCGCGGATCGTCGCATTTGCGGACGCCGAGCAGGATCCGATGTGGTTCACGACCGCGCCGACAGTTGCCGCGCCAAAAGCGCTGAAAAGAGCGGGGCTGAACGTTGCGGACATTGATTTTTTTGAAGTGAACGAGGCGTTTGCGGTTGTGCCGATGGCTTTTAATCAGGCGTTAGGGATCGACCCTTCAAAAGTGAACGTTCACGGAGGAGCGGTTTCGCTGGGGCATCCGCTCGGGGCGTCCGGAGCGCGAATCATGACGACGCTGTACGGGGTATTGAATCAACGGAATGGACGATATGGTTTGGCGGCTATATGTAACGGCGGAGGCGGCGCGTCGGCAATCATCATTGAACGAATTTAACTAATGGAAATGCAAAATGGTAAATGCAAAATGGTAAATTGTAAATTGTAAATAGTGAATATTGTGCGACGGATTTAAAGAGTGAACTTATGCAGGGGCTATTTCGTTAACGGAATGATTTTTGTTAGAGAGAGATTTTTCAGGTAACAGGAAATTTAACAGGTTAGATCATGGAAAATGAGATTATTAGGAAAGAGGTCGCTTTTAGAACGGCGCGAAGCGGCGGGAAAGGCGGCCAAAACGTCAATAAAGTAGAGACCAAAGTGGAACTCCTTTTTGACGTATGCGCTTCTGCCGGTTTATCAGATTTTGAAAAAGTTCGCATTTCTGAGAAGCTAAACGCTCAAATGGGTAAAAACGGTTTTCTTCAAATCGTCCATCAAACCGAGCGTTCGCAACTGGCAAATAAAATGAAAGCGGAACGCCGGTTGTTCGCATTATTAGAAAACGCGCTGAAGGAAGAAAAGGTACGTACGGCTACTACGCCGCCGCCTTCCGCCGATCATCAGCGACTTCGGCAGAAAAAGCGGAACACGGATAAAAAACAGGGACGTCAAAAGGTCAAAACGGAAAGCGGTTTTGACCTTTTTTATTATAGCGAATTGTTTTCGATTTAGAAATGATCTAAAATATCCGCTTCCGCTATCCCGTTATAAAATAACGAACTAACTTTGACGCCAGACGCTCGACCAAAACTAATTAAAAAAATCTGCCATGCGCTTACCCTATATTCTTTTATCCTGTTTGACCTGCCTTATTTTTATTGTTTCCTGTTCTGACCAGAACAAAGAAGATGAAGAGAAATTAAAAGAAGATGTTATGGCGGTTCATAACGATATTATGCCCAAAATGTCCGACCTGAACGATCTGAAAAGAAATCTCAAAGTTTACAAAGACCAGATACCGGACGAGAATTTTGCTAAAAAAGATTCTATCATTAACAGCATCCTTATTCTGTCAAAAGCAAACGATAACATGATGAACTGGATGGCTCAATGGAAATATCCGGATCCTGATCTTTCGCACGAGCAGGAAATGAAGTACCTGACGGCTCAAAAAGACAGCGTAAAAAGCGTTAGCGACGACGTTTATATGAGTATTGCGGTTGCGGGAGCTCTATTGAAAAACGCGCCCGATTCCTTGAAGGTAAAGGAGTAAGCTATTAGTCGTCAGCTATCAGGCGCCCGTCTTCTGTTATCGGTTTTTTGATAAGTTTTATGGATCATAAGGGATCACTTCGTTAATTTTCAGCTATGTTTCGTATATTTTTCTTATTTATTTGCGCTGTTTTTTTCTTAGCCGGTTGCAAGTCTGATTCCTCTTCCGGGCCGCTGCCGATCATTGGAGAACGCAGTTTATCGCCGCAAGGGGATACGATTTACCCTACCGTCCCGGCGTTTAAATTTACCGATCAGGATAACCGAACTATTACAAATTCCGATTTCGACGGCAATATTTATGTAGTGGATTTCTTTTTTACGCATTGCACCACAATTTGTCCGAAAGTGACGGCTCAAATGAAAAGGGTCTACGACCGTTTTAAAGACGTGCCCGGCGTTCTTTTGCTCTCTCACACCATTGACGTCAGGCACGATACCGTCGGCCGGTTAAAAGAGTACAGCGTAAAATTGGGCGTTCCGGACGATACAAAATGGAAGTTCGTCACAGGCGACGAGGATGAAATATATAAAATTGCCAACCGCTATTTTAGCGTCGCCAAGCGGGATCCGACGACCAAAGACGGTTTCGACCATAGCGGGCGGCTTATTTTAGTCGACCGGCAGAAAAGGGTCCGTTCTTTTTGCGACGGTACTAACCCTGAAGACGTAGACCGGTTTATGAATGATATTCAACGGCTTTTAAGCGAAAAATAATTAGTCATTAGCGCTTAGCCGTTAGCTTGTATTTTATTGATTATAAATTATCTATGAAGGTTTTTATATCTCTTATTTTTATGCGGGCATTAGCGGGCAGAGGCGAAGTGTTTTTTCTACCGGTTTGGAGATGGACGACTTTTATTTTAATAGTGTCATCCGCTTTATTTAGCTGCGAATCGCAAACTTTTAAGCAGGGGAAGATATTATATGAAGTGAATTGCGCTAATTGTCACGGGTTAAAAGGAGAAGGGCTGGGCGCGCTCATCCCTCCGCTGGCGCAGTCGGATTACCTGACCCTCCGACGTAGCGAATTAGCCTGCACCGTTAGAAAAGGGATGACGGGAGAGGTCGTGGTGAACGGAAAAAAATATAACGCCAACGCCATGCCCGCCAATGATAAGCTGACGGATTTTGAAATTGCGAATATTCTTAATTATGTGAATAATGCCTGGAGCGCCGATAAAAAATTTATTCCATTGGACGATGTGCGGGAGCAGCTGAAAAAATGCGAGTAAGAAAAATGGTAAATGAGTTCCATGATTCAGCGCTAAAAAGAACGAATTTTTGAAGAACAATTAATAATGAAAAAATACTTTCTAATTATTGCGGCTCTTTGCGGATATTTTCTGGGATTTTCTCAGTTAACGATTAAAGTCGTCTCCCTGCCGGCCAACACGGATCCAAATACGGTATTGTTTATAGCCGGCAATTTTAACGGATGGAACCCCGGAGATTCGGCCTATATTTTAAACAGGCAGAACGACGGGAGTTACAAGATCGTCATTAATCCGCCGGTCGGACTCGTAGAATTTAAATTTACGCGCGGAACCTGGGCTTCCAACGAAGGCGACGCGCAGGGCGGACAGCAGGCCAATCATCAATTTGAATACGCGGCAAAAGCCGATTCGGTCAATGTAGCTATTTTATCGTGGCAGGGCGCGTCAGCTCCGCAACATACCGCCACCGCGAATGTCCATATTATTGAGGAAAATTATTATGTTCCTCAACTAAACCGGTCGCGCCGGATATGGCTGTATCTGCCGCCCGGATATGATTCCCTTAAAACTAAGCGTTTCCCCGTGATGTATATGCACGACGGACAAAATTTATTTGACAAGGCAACGGCTTTTTCGGGAGAATGGATGGTCGACGAAACGCTCAACGGCCTGTTTGCTAAAGGGGATCCCGGCTGTATTGTGGTGGGAATAGATAATGGCGGCGCTTCCCGCCTGAACGAATATTCACCGTGGGTGAACGCAAAATATGGCGGCGGAGAAGGAAGTCAATACGTGGATTTTTTAGTCAATACGCTGAAGCCTCACATTGACAGCTTTTACCGGACCAAGACGGACCGCGACAATACGGCGATTTCGGGGAGTTCTATGGGCGGCCTGATCAGTTTATATGCCATATTAAAATATCCGAACGTATATAGCAAAGCGGGGGTTTTTTCTCCTTCGCTTTGGTTTAGCGATCAGTCTTTTGCTCAGGCCGGCCAGTTCGTCAAAAAATACTCGATGAAGATATACCTGGTAGCAGGGCAGAACGAAGAAAACCTGAGCGGCGGGACTGACAGCAACGCCGTTAACCTGGTTAAAATGGCGGCTATCTTGAAAGAAAAAGGTTTCGGCGCAAACGAAGTTAACCTGCAAATTAAGGCCGACGGACAGCACGCCGAATGGTTTTGGGCGCGCGAATTCCCCGCCGCTTACCAGTGGTTGTTCGGCTCGCTTACAGGGTTGCAGGAACAGAATGCCCCGCAGAAGGTACGCCTTTATCCAAATCCATCGGATAGTATGGTTTATATAGACGCGCCCGGAATCGGAGACTTCCTGAATATTCGAATATACGATTTATACGGCAGACTGATGACTACGCAGCCGCTCCGCGAAAACCACGCCGTGGACGTACATTACCTGAAACCGGGAATTTACCTGATTGAAGGCGCCAGGGGCTCCAGCCGGTTATTCACAGAGAAAATCCAGGTCGGCAGATAATTTTTTACTTGCGGCCGCTTAAAGTATGGAGCGTTCGATGAAGCAGGTAAAACAAAAAAGATTGGATGACTCCTTCTACGCCCAATCGGTTATTGGTCTTTTCGATCAACTGGCCATAAACTTCCCACAATCCATTCTCGGGAAGGCCGTTGAGCAGTCCCATCCGTTCCAGGGTTTTAAAGTCGTAGCCAGTGTACAGGCAGGTTTGGAGCCATCGGCCAAAAACATCTTCGGAAAGATCGCCAATGGCCGACAAGCGGGTCCAGGAAAGTTGAACCAAATCATTAATGGCTAATTCGCGGGCGGCATACGAAGTTTGAAAACGTACCTGTTGTTTTTCACAGGCGGTCGATATCCATAAGAATTCAAAGAAAGCGGCGGCTTCGCCCAGGTCCATGCCGAGCATGTACGTCATGCTCAGATTCATTTCAATGGCGGCAAGATAAGCGTCGTTTTGGGTCCATTTATTATTTTTAGTACTCATGCGTTCGAGCGCTTCGTTGGAGGAAGCCTCATAATGGCGCTGAGCAACCTGGAGGCCCTGTAAGCCGCCGTAAGCAGATTCTTCGCCCAGATAAGCGCTTTCACGGATAGCGGAGACAGGGCCGTCGTTACTCCAACGTTTTCGGTCTGCAGGCTGCAATTCAAAATATCCGCAAAAATGTTCGAGGATATTAGGCCAGATCACCGATTTCATAACGGGCGAAGGCGATCGAACGAATAACTTTATATGCGGGCCTGTTTCCTGCGAACGTTCAAAATAATAACGTTCGGCTATACCCGTCTGCGAGATGGAAGCGGCAAAAGGTTTGAGCGATTTTGCGAGAAAATTTTCCCAGGGTTGCTCATAGTAAAGGCTGGTAGCCGTCCAAGCGGCTTCTGTAACATAATTCATTGTGTAAGATCCGGTTATTGTAAGTTTTGTATTCAGGCGTTTTATTGAATTTACTGTTCTTCCTTTGCAAAAGATTAGCCAAAGTCAATTTATATTCGGGTAATTATAGGATTTTTAATAGCAAAAATTGTATAGTATTGATAGCCAATTAAATATATAGGTCGAACCGATTTAATTTTTAAATTAATTTTTTTATTAGTAACCGAGTCTTTCTTTTTTTGCGTCTGATCGAACTGTTTGCTTTTTATGGTTGTTAGAAATGGCTTAGTTTTGTATATTTAAAGTCATTCCTGCCAAGGAGTCAACGTTTGCGGGCGACGCGCTTACGCCTTTTTGAAGCGCCAATTATATATGGTAGTACAGTCAAAAGATTTATTTGAAAAATTAGAATTTGATAAGATCATTTCTTTGTTGAAAGACCAGTGTTCCGGCGATCTGGGACGAGGCTTCTTTTCAGCTTTAACGTTACAGACCGACCTCGAAAGCCTTGAATTACAGCTTAAAAAAGTTAAAGACCTTAAGCTCTGCCTGGATAAAAAAGATACTTTTCCTTTCCGGGAATATGAGGATCTAACCGCCGACCTCCGCATGCTTGCGGTGGACGGGTATGTATTATCCATTGAAAGCCTTCAAAAAGTTAATCATACTTTATTAAATTTCAGGGATATATACCGTTTTTTTACGCCCGTCCGGAAAGAGATCTATCCGTTCTTATATAGTATTTTGAAAGGAGTCGCGCTGGATGAGGCCCTTTCCGGCGCTATTCTGCGCGTCATTAACGAACACGGCGAAATCCGTTCCGACGCTTCGCCTGAACTGGTAAACATACGAAAAGCGATGCAATCCAAAGCGCGCGAACTCGATAAAGTTTACCGGAGTATGATTAACGACTACAGGAATAAAGGGTGGCTGACGGATAGCGTGGAAAGTTTCCGAAACGGCCGCAGGGTTTTATCGGTTCCTTCCGAACATAAGCGAAAAATCCGCGGAATTATCCACGACGAATCGACAACGGGAAAAACCGCGTTCATTGAACCGGAAGAAGCCATTGAGATTAATAACGATATTTTTGACCTTGAAACGGAGGAGCGGCAGGAGATCTATCGCATCCTGCGCGACCTCAGCGCTTTTTTAAGACCCCATGCCGCCGTTTTTGAATTATATCAATCGGTTATTGTGCAGTTCGACGTCGTTTTAGCAAAAGCGCGGCTGGCGCTGCGGATGAAAGCAAACATGCCGAAAATGGTCGACGCGCCGCATTTTGGCTTTCGGAACGCGCGGCATCCGCTGCTCTATTTAAAAAACCGCGAAGCGGGCAAGGAAACCGTGCCGTTTAATTTTTCGCTGCTTCACGATAACCGCATCCTGATGCTCAGCGGGCCGAACGCGGGCGGAAAATCCATTACTATGAAAGCAGTAGGCTTAATACAAGTCATGCTTCAGGCCGGTTTGCTGGTTCCGGTCCATGAATTGAGCGAAATGGGCGTCTTTCATAGCATTTTTGCTCAAATTGGCGACGCTCAGTCCATCGAAGACGAACTCAGTACCTATAGCGCGCAACTGACCAATATGAAATATTTTGTCGGACAGGTCGACGAGCGGTCGTTGGTCCTGATCGACGAGTTTGGAACCGGAACGGATCCAAAAATTGGCGGCGCGATAGCGGAAGGCGTATTAAGGGAACTGAACAAAAAAAAGTGTTACGCTTTTATTACGACCCACTTTAGCAACTTGAAAATGTTTTCCTATAAAACGGAAGGAATTGTCAATGCCGCCATGAATTTCGATAAGGATACGCTCAGTCCGACCTATCAAATGACTATCGGAAGACCGGGAAGCAGTTACGCTTTTGAAATTGCCCAGAAAGTGGGGTTGCCAAAATCTGTTATTGATTACGCCAAAAACAGGGTAGGGGAGAACGAAAAAGCGGTGGACGAATTGCTGGTCGATCTACAAAATGAAAAGCAGGAAGTGGAAGCCAAGCTAATTGATATGACCGAAAAACAAAAATTGCTGGATAAGCTTATCCGGCAGTACGACGACCAGGTGAAAGAAGTCGAACTCCGGCGTAAAAAAATGAAGTTAGACGTTAAGGAGGCTTTGTTGCAAAATACGGCTAAAGATAATAAAGAGGTCGAAGAACTGATGCGCAATTTACGGCAGGAAAAAAATCTGGAAAAAGCGCAGGAATACAAACAACAACTAAAGCAAACGTATTCCAATTTAGCGCAGGAAGTCACGCAACTATCCGAAGATATTTATTACCAGCCCAAACAAACAAAAAAAGAGATTGAGGCGGGCGATTTTGTTAAATTGCGAACGGGAGGGGCAACCGGAAAAGTCGAAACCGTGGAAAAAAACGAGGCGGTAATATTGATGGGAGAAATGAAAATGAAAATAAAAGTTAAGGACCTGCAACTGGCGAACGAACCGATCCAAATCCAAATCCGAAAATCAATTAATACGGACGCCGTCCGGATGACGGCTGAATTTGATTCCAATCTTGACGTCCGGGGAATGAATCTACAGGACGCCATGCGAACGTTGGAAAATTATCTTGATTCCGCGATGCTGACCAGCGCGACCAGCCTGCGGATCGTCCACGGTAAAGGAAACGGCATACTACGCAAACTGGTTAAAAATAAATTGAAGGAATACCGCAGCGTTACCCGCTCCTGGCATCCGGAAAATAACGAGGGCGGCGATGGCGTAACCCTGGTGGAGATGGCCGATTAACGAATGGACTATGCCGGAAAATCCCGACGCTTTATCTCTCTTTTCCGGCGAAGTCGCCGTTATCACCGGCGCAGGGCAGGGGATTGGTTTTGAGATCGCTCGTCAATTAGCGTCGCAGGGCGCCTGCGTCATGCTGAACGACCTCGACCGGCATTTAACTGCGCGCGCCGTTCAGGAAATAAAAAGGCGCGGAGGTCAATGCGCAGGTATGGCCGGAGACGCCGCCGATCTTGCTTTTATCCAGGAAATGACGGCGGCAGCGGTCGCTTTATTTGGCCGGCTAACTTTGGCGGTTCCCAATGCGGGCGTTACCCTTTTTGGCAGTTTCCTTGATTATCCCGTCGCCAATTTTCAAAAAGTATTAGACCTGAATCTCAAAGGAAGTTTTTTCCTGGCTCAGGCGGCGGCTAACCAAATGATCCGGCAACAGTCGGGGGGAGCTATTTTATTCATGTCTTCTGTTACGGGCGTTCAGGCGCACAAAAATTTGGCTGCATACGGCATGACGAAAGCCGCCCTGATTATGCTGGCCAAAAGCCTGGTCGTTGAACTTTCGCCTTATCAGATCGCCGTTAATTCCATCGCGCCGGGCGCTACCCGCACCGAGCGAACGCTGAACGACGCGGCATACGAGGCAGTTTGGTCGCGTATCACGCCGATGGGCAGGCCCGCTTCGGTCGCCGACGTAGCGAATGCCGCTTTATTTTTACTCTCGCCATTTTCGCGCCATATCACCGGGCAAAATATTACGGTGGACGGCGGCTGGACGGCGGTCAGCCCGGAACCAGATTAATTAAAATATGAAATCATACATTTCTTTATTATCGGGCCATACGAGTTTACTGGGCGAAAGCCCGGTATGGGACAAGCGCAATAACCGTATTTATTGGGTGGACATATTAAATGGCCGTATTCATTTTTTAGAGAGCGACGGCTCAGAATTACAAACAATTGAAGTAGCGCAGTACGTAGGGGCGATCGCTTTAACAGACAATCCGGACGCCTTAATTGCCGCCCTTCAAAATGGTTTTGCTTTCGTGCATATTCAAGAAAAACGGGTCGAACCCATCGTTGACCCGGAAGCCCATAAGCCGGGAAACCGATTCAACGACGGGAAGTGCGATCCGGCGGGTAGATTTTGGGCGGGAACGATGGCGCTATCCGAAGAGCCGGAACAAGGTTCTTTATATGTCTTATACGCCGATTTCCAAACAGACAAGAAAATAGATAAAATTTCTGTATCTAACGGGCTGGCCTGGAGTTTAGATCATTCGACTTTATATTTTATAGATAGTCCAACCAGGTCGGTTCGCGCTTTTGCTTTTGATGAGCTGACAGGAGCCCTTGGAACCGGTAAAATCATTTTTATTTTTTCTGAAGAAGAAGGGTTTCCGGACGGTATGACCATCGACGCCGAAGGAATGTTGTGGATTGCGCACTGGGACGGCTGGAAAATCAGCCGCTGGAATCCTGCAACGGGAGAAAAAATCTTTGAAATAAAGTTTCCGGTTGCCCGGATCACTTCCTGCACTTTCGGCGGACCACAATTAGGGGATCTCTACGTTACATCTGCAAAAATAGGACTTTCACAAACTGAATTGCGCGATCAGCCTTTGGCAGGCACACTCTTTATAATTAAAGATTGCGGATTTAAAGGGCTTGCTCCTCATTATTTCACCGGGGTATTTTAAAAGTTAGTCAATATGAAAGTCGATATTATCCAGTTTAATTTTTAAAATCGCCTCTATTTTATATAAAAATAAGTTTTTTTACTTCTTTCAAAAATAAATTTTATAATATTATTTTATTAAAAAATTACATTTTCGACATTCTATCTAAAATAATTTATTGATATTCAAGTAATTAGTTAATATTTTTCTTAATTAAAGGCAATAATTTCCCCCACAAAGCCATAATTTTGTATTTGCTTCTAATATTTTGCCTGACTACATTTGTATCATCAAAGAGATAAAGCGAGCAGGCGATGAAGGAATAAAATAAATCGCCGCTTTTAGGATATATGTTCATGGGATTATAATTTGTTGTTGAGAAGAGGCTGTCTGTGATTCAGACAGTCTCTTCTTTTTTTATTTATATTCAAAACAGATCATAATCCGGCCATTTTGAGACTGAATTTACCAGATCCCACATGAGTTTATCTAAGTCTGCCGCATAAAAATCCTGATTTTCCCGCGTATTGACCATTGCCGCCCAGCAAAAACCGCTTTGCGTCCGCACCATGATGGCCAGCGTCCCCGGCAAACTTCCATTGTGCCAGTAATTACCGGCATTATTAACGCTCCAGCCTTTCGCGTAACCGGCGTCGACGCTCGAAGCTGTAGTCATTATATTCAGCGTATTAGCCTGCAAAATGTCCGGTTTTGTAGGAAATTTATCTACCCTGACCAAAATACGGGTCAGGTCGATCGGCGTCGCAATCCAACCCCCGTGCGAATCCATTCTCGAAACTTTCATGCCGTAAGGTTCTGCGGAATTGGAAGCGTAATACGTTACTTCGTTCGGTCTCCGCTCCGCTTCCGTATTTCCGCCGATCTGCATGTCGGAAATTCCGCTTTGACCCAGTACGACGCTTTTTATATAGGCTTCATAGGGCTGACCGGTTAATTTTTCGATTACCCGACCCAGAACGCAAAAACCAAAATTTAAATATTCTTCATGCGTTCCCGGCGCGTTCGCTAAGGCGCGGTTGTCGAGCATCCAGCCGATTACCTGGGCTTTTGAAAAGCCGGGATTCATGAACATAGGGTCTCCGCCCGTATTGCTCCAGCCGCTGGTATGCTCCAGAAGATTCTGAATGGTAATTTTATCTACGTTTGTTTTATAAGGAAGCGTTCCAAAGTCGGTCCCCAATATACCGCCCGCTCCAAAAACACGGTCGCTCAGTTTTAATTTTCCCTGTTCCATCAGTTTCATAATAGCGACAGAGGTAATGGGTTTGGAAACGCTGGCGATCCTGAACAAATGGGTAGGATTGACTTTTTCACCGGTAGCCGTATTTGCGTAGCCAAAACCTTTTGCGTAAACCAGCCTTCCGGATTTGGCAAACGCCACGGAAAGTCCGGGAACTTTATGCTTATCCATATAAGCCTTCGCTATGGCGTCCATTTTCGATAAATCTTCTCCGTTCATGCCCGAAACTTCCCAGATAGCGGCGTAGCGCGCTTCGGAGCCCAGATTATATCCGTCGATAGATTTGAGTTTATATCCCTGGTAAACTTGGTTGGCAAATTCGCCCTGATAAGCCGCTCCCGTTAATCCGTGGATGGCGATCCACCCTGGCCCGGATGTTTTTTCCCAAATCGCCGCGTATATATCCTGTGTTCCCGCGCTACAACCGCTAACTCTTTTAAGACGATAACCCAATCCAGCCCATTTATTAAATTCGGTTTGATATTGGGCGGCGGTCAGGCCGTGTCGCGCTTCCCAGGCGACGCCGTTACTTTTTTCAAAAATAGCGGCGTAATAAATTTGTCCGTTCACATTATAAGCGCATAAATCGGTCAGTTTATATCCCAGCCCTGTTTGTTTGGTAAATTCTGCCTGATATTGGCCGGCGGTCAGGCCGTGCCGCCCTTCCCACGCCGGTCCGGCGCTTTTTTCCCAAATCGCGCTGTAATATGCCTGCGGTCCGAGGCCAAAAGCGGAAATATGCTTTAGCCGGAAACCGGATTTAAGATGTGCGTCAAATTCTGCCTGATATTGGGCGGCAGTCATTCCATGGCGCGCTTCCCAACCCGGTCCGGCGCTTTTTTCCCATATCGCTGCATAATATGGAGCGCCGCCTACGGCATAACCCGATAAGTCGGTCAGCCGGAAACCCTGAGCGGTCCATTTATTAAATTCCGCCTGATATTGCGCGGGGGTTAGCCCATGCCTCGCTTCCCAGGGCTGGCTAAAAATGACTGGAGCGTTAAGTAAAAATAATACAGCGACAAGCGAAATATACAGATAAATTTTCATTGGTTTTTATTGAGCGGTAAAAGAAATAAGTTCTTCCTATAATCGCTTTAAAGGAAAATCATTAACATAGATTCACTATCAATGCGAATAATGGGTTAAAAAGCAGAAATAGGGAATAACAAAAGGGTTTAATTTTGTGGATATCAAACTACAAGATAAACGCCATGAAAGAGATTGAACTCATTCGATTGTATTACTAC
>JBBRMZ010000049.1:0-24774 GCA_038230555.1 Chitinophagales bacterium | reverse complement strand
GAATCATCTTAACTCCCTCTTTTTCAATCAACTATGAAAAGTGTATAGTAGTGTAATCTTTTATAACCATAAAGGCCGGACGTTCGGCAACGACGGAATCCTGTAAAACGGCGGCGTCATACCCGGCAAAGTTAAGCAGCGACTGCATATTTCCTTTATAAATATTCAGGTCAAAATCTTCTATATTCGCGCCTGGAATTTTTCCGCCTTCTGAATATTGCCAGACAGTATAATCATTCCAGCTAACGGGCAGGAGCGGCTGCAAACTTGGATCCTTATAATTAGCGACCCACAAAGGGTATCTTTCAAACCCGGTTGGGCTACCCAATATCGTATCCCAGTTTTTTTTGCTCGAATAAATAGTCGGAACAACGCCCGTTTTGCTTTCCACCATATCCAGCCAGGTCTTCAAATTACTCAGTACAACGTCTTTATTTTGGCGCATATAGTCTTCTTCCTGACTGTTTTGTTTTTCCGGCTCAACGTCGACTACGGGCGGCAGTACGCCCGGTTCTCCAAAAACAACGCCGGCGCTAAGACTATTGTTTAAAAAATTTGACGCCTGTAAAACAGGATCGCTATCAGGCCTATATGTCAGAAAATGATATACGCCGCGAACGATAGCCGCGTCTTTCATTTGCACCCAAAACGTAGGGGCGGAGGGGTCGGCGTAGGAAGTTCCCCGCGTGATCCGCGTATAACAAAAGTAGAAGAAATGCTGCGGATCGTTCAGCGCGCCTGCCCAGTCGATTAATTTACCGAGGTCATATACCGACAGGTCGAAACCAAAAACAGGCTGGCCAACCACAAGATCATGATGAAAAAGCGCGTACCAGGTTCCTGGCCCGACCACGCCGTCGATCTGCAAGTCCTGATCGGTTTGAAACTGCCGAACCTGGCGCAGCGTTTGAGGGCCAAAATTGCCGTCCGCCGCCAGGGCATACCCTGTTTTATTCAATAATCGCTGAAGGATCAGGACCTCGTCTATATGCGGGTCTTTAACATGGAGGGTATTCATTGGCTTAAAAATTAAAAGGGTTAAAAATACAAAACGTGGATAAAGCGCCCGTAATAATCGCCCATTCCCGGCTGCGCGAAGTTAATTATTTAATATGATGAAAAGGTGAAAACCATTAAAATAAACCAAATAGTTGCCGCAAACTTTTACCTTTACCCAGCCGGAGTTGTTTTGTAAAGTTTAAACAAAGCCGTACCGACCTTTTCCCCTTATTTGTTTTCTCCTCAACGTTTAAAACCTAATGTATGATGTACAACACCTTTCTAATTCTGCACAATTTACTCCGTTGGGTCGTATTAATCTCTGGAATTCTAACCATTTATGGCGCTTATATGGGCTGGAAGAAAAACCAGGTCTTTTCATCTTCCCTCGCTACGACGACCAAAGTTTGGATCTATTCTATCAGTCTGCAATTTGTCGTCGGTTTGGTCCTGTACGTTTTTTTAAGCCCGGTCGTAGCGGCGGCTATGGCGGATATGAAAGCGGCCATGCACGACCGCAGCCTTCGATTTTGGTCGGTCGAACATACGACCATGATGATTGCGGGAATCGCGATCGCCCATATCGGTTACGCCAAATCCCGCCGTGCCTCCAGTAATTCCAAAAGACACCGGATATTGTTTATGTACACGCTCGTCGCGCTGTTAATTATACTGATCGCTATCCCGTTTGGGATCATCAACGAAGGAAGGCCGTTATTTAGATTTTAACGATTTCAGTTGACGCCGCGCTTGCAAAAAATCTCCAGGCGGATTCTCCATTACGTCCGGGTAACCCCGGGTCGTTTTTATCGTTATAACTGAATAACGGACTTTTAAAAATATCATGTTTAGGCTATTTTTTATTATACTTTCCCTCGCGGTCTCTATTGATCTGCGCGCGACGGACGCCGCGCAGATCATACTGCATGCCCGCGCAGCAGTCAACGTAAGCGCCGCGCGATTATATGAAGACAGTTCGTTCTCTAAAGTCTCCTTTTTATCTTTCCAGGAAGGCGAATTGTTCGAAGTGACCGGCGAATCGGTCGACCTGCATTACGACGCCTCGCAGCTCCAATTATTCAAATGGTATAAGGTGCAGACGCAGCGCGGTCAGGCCGGCTGGCTTTTTGGGGACGTAGTGGCCGTCGTGTTACCGGACGCTTACGTCGATCCGGCGCTTCGCGCGCTACACAAACATCCGGTTGTTTTTGATAACGGTTATGAGCGATCCATCGCCTGGACGGCGGCCATCGATGGGCGCGACGAGATTAAAGGGCAAAAAACATATTTGAATCCCCCTTATAAAGAGTCCTACCTGGTAGTCACCAACGCGCGCGGACAGTCGGCGCTCGTGAACTACGGCAGCCTGAACGGCGGCGGCGTCAAAACCCTACGGTCGGCCCGGTTGCAGGACGTTACCGGCGACCAAGTAAATGAAGTGATTTTAGAAACTTCTTTTATCGCCGCCGGCAGTCGCTTTGAAAACCGGCAGCTCGAAATCTACCGCCTCCGGCGGGAAGGGCTTGAAAAGGTATTCGACGAGCGGCTGACGCTGACCTATGAAGCAGAAACGCCTTCGCCCGCTTTGTTTAAAATCGCCGAAATCAGCGCGTCGGACGTCCGCTTCGCTTATATTGATTACGTGCCCTGTGAGGCCTACGGTCAAAAATTGAACATAGACGCGCGCAGCCGGACGCAGGAACGCTGCATGGAATACGTTACGTATAGTTTTTATTGGGACAAAAACGCGCGGAAGTTCCTACCGCTATATCCCGAAAGCCGCGTTCCGCCAGTTGTTTTTCTCATGGAGTCCGTCGCGCTGACGGACGCTCCCGGAGGCGGAAAAACGGTATTGAACGCCGCGTCGGGCGACCGGTTACAACTCGTCAAACACGCTGAAATCCTTGAAATGGCGGAGGGTAAAAAGAAAATACGCGGCGTCTTTTATGTCTGGCACTCTTCGGGCGTTTACGGATATGTGGAGGCCAGTAAAGTAGATTTCAGGCAAATAGAGCACGCCAAAATTCTAATGAAATATTATAGCGCGCCGCCGCTCCTTAAAGAAGACTGGAACTCAGAGGATTCTTTTATTCGTTATGTTCCTTAAGATCTAATAGTTTCCCTATACTCATTTTCCCTACCGGCGAAAAGTCAGACGATGATGAACCGTAACGCCAAAGTCGCGGATGGCCGCGCGATGCGCTCTGGTAGGATAGCCTTTATTTTGCGCCCAGCCATAACCCGGAAATTCTTCCGACAATTTTTGCATATATTCGTCGCGGGCGGTTTTCGCTAAGATCGATGCGGCGGCGATGGATTGGTAAATACCGTCTCCCCGAACGATACAGTCAAAAGGAATATCCTCAAACGGCGTAAAACGGTTTCCGTCAATTAGTAATTGGCCGGGCCGGGTCGGCAAACCGGCAATCGCGCGGCGCATCGCCAACAATGACGCCTGTAAAATATTGATCTGGTCGATCTCTTCTGCCGAAGCGGTTGCTATGCAAAAAGCTACGGCTGCGCGCTCGACAACCGGACGAAGGGTTTCGCGCTGTTTTTCAGATAATTGTTTGGAATCCCGTATAAGCGGATTGCGGAAGTCCGGCGGCAAAATGACGGCGGCAGCAAAGACCGCCCCCGCCAAGCAGCCCCGGCCTGCCTCGTCGCAACCGGCCTCTATTTTTCCGGCGTGTAAAAAAGGTAATAACATATTATGCGAATAATGGATTAAAGCCAGCAAAAGCGGATATACACCGGTCTACTTTTCTGTTTATCCAACTATAAACCATTTTGAATAAGACTTTTTTGAGCACCCTTTTAGTTTGACCTCCCGTCAAATTGACTGCTATCCGAGGGGACGGTCAGACCTGACTCATATATGCAGCATATACGGATTGTGTGCGGCTTATATACTGCTTATATGCGACTCAAAGGGTTGACGGGTATAAGGATAAACGGACGTCGGGGCCGGGATTTTCAGGATAAAAGGAACTGCGGGCCTGTTATAATCGCTTCCGGTTTTCGGGTCTATCGTCCCGGAGCCCTTTTTGGACTTTTTCAACCCCTTATTCGCATATATTACTGAAATAGACTTTTCCGCGCTATTCGCGGCAGTGGGGTAGCTGGGACGTCTTTTTTATTTTTGCAAAAATAAAAAAGACGTCCCTTTTCCGGGTTTTTTGTCGCAATAAATAAGCGCCATATAAACTAAATGCTGTAAAACAGGAACTCCGTAAGCTATCGGTTTTTTTACGGGTGTTATATCGGAAGCGACAAAAAAAGCGTTCCAGTCGTCGTCTGCGTTCCGGCTCGCCAAATTTAATTAATTTGGCGTCCTCGCTCTGGTATTTTAAGCAAATTGACGTTTCCTGTTGAAAAATATTCCATTTCGATTTTTGTTTTTTTTTGCCGCGTTCCTGTCGGCGTCGAGCGCGCTGGCGCAGCGCCCTGTTCTACCGGCGCCCGTATCGCCTGCTCCGGCGACGGATAGCGCGACCGTTCAGATCATTCAGGCCCGTACGCTGGAGATTGTCAGCAAAGATAAAGAAATGGTTCGCAAGCTGAAAGGCGAAGTGCGGCTCCGGCAAAAAGAAGCCCTGCTGTTTTGTGATTCCGCCGTGCTGGACAATAACAACAACGTGGTCGCCCGGGGGAAAGTGGTCGTCATACAGGGCGATTCGCTGACCATCTTCGCCGATTCCCTGATCTTTACCGGCGCTACCCGCATTGCCGACCTATTCGGCGACGTAGTTTTGAAAAACGGGGAGAAAAAGCTCTATACCAACCGGCTCATTTATAACCTCAATACCAAGATCGCTACCTACGATCATTCAGCGACGCTCACCAACGACCAGACGCAACTAACAAGTAAAAGAGGGCAATATTACGTGAAAACCAGCGAAGCGTTTTTTAAAGACCAGGTCGTTGTTGTTAATAAGGATTTCAGTTTGAAAACGGATACCATGAAGTTTGACACGAAAACCAATATCGCCACTTTTTTAGCGCCCACGCTAATCGTCCAAGAGAACGGCTCGCATATTTATACAGAGAGCGGTTTTTACGATACGCAGAAAAATAACGCCCAATTCACAAAGAATCCGCAATATGTCAAAGGGGAGCAACTTGCTACATCAGATACCATGTTCTACGACGGCCTGACCCGCGTAATCACCCTGCAGGGCCACGCCCGGTCGGAAGAAGGCGCTAAAAAAGCGAACGCCAACACCATCCGTTATAATCGCGATAATGAAGACAGCTATTTGGAAGGCGCCGCCCATTATGAGGACAGTACGCAAAACATCGTTTCCGATACCCTCCGTTATAATCCAAAATCAAAAACCTATGCTACCCGCGGACACTCCCATATCGTTAATCCGCCCCAGATCCTGGAGGCAGACGCGGTCGATTATGGGAGCGGCGACAGTACGGGCTACGCCATCGGTCATGTTTACTGGCAGGACACCAGCGCTCATATTTCCATCCGCTGCGACCGCGCGGATTATATCAAAGCCAAAGATTATATTAAAGCCTACGGCGGGCGCCCGCTCACGACGACCCTCGTCAACGGCGACAGTCTTTGGATGCGCGCCGACACCGTCGTTTCGCTGCGCGACAGTCTGACGTCCGTGAAAGATACTAACCGGACATTGCTGGCTTACCGGAATGTGCGGATGTTTAAAAAGAATTTCCAGGCCCTCTGCGATTCGCTGACCTATTCGCAGCGCGATTCGCTGTTCCGGCTCTTCAAAAACCCAATCGCCTGGTCGGATACTTCTCAATTTTCGGCGGACACGATGCGGATGCTCGTCAAAGATAAAAAACTCGACCGCATTTATTTGCACCGGCAGTCATTTGTCATCAATTCCAAAGACGAGGTTTATTTTAACCAGATCAAGGGGAAAGATATTACCGTTTTTTTTGAGCAGGACGAACTTCGCCGCGTCTATGTAGAAGGCAACGCCGAATCTTTGTATTATACGCTCGATGAAAAAAACCTTTACGTTGGCGTCAACAAGACCGAATGTTCAGAAATGCTGTTATATTTTGTTAAAAATAAGGTAGATAATATCAAATTTTTCCGGGAACCTAAAGCGCTAATGACCCCCATGAAGAGAGCCGACCACGAAAAACTCAAAATTAAAGGCTTTCATTGGGTTGAAGATTTGAGGCCGAAAAGTAAAACGGATCTTTGAAAAATTGTAAGATTATTTTTTGAAGCCATTCAAAACTTATTGTATCTTCGTATTAAACTTCATACTATGAGTAAACAACAATTTATGTTATTTGAAAATACTTGTGAATTGAACGAAAAAAAAAGAGTTCAACAGAATGGCGTAGCTACGACTGATTTAACTTTTTCAGCTTTTGTAGGGGAAAATGAAGATATATTCCCAATGATCTTAGATCTGCATGTAGCCGAAAAATCAAGAATAGCCGACGTCACTTTTGGTAAAGGCGTTTTTTGGAATAAAGTGGATACGTCCAAGTATGCCATTTTACCGTCAGATATGCACTTAAAACCGGAAATATTGGTAAAATGGAAACATCTTCATCCAAAATCCGATGTTGATTGTCGTAAACTTCCCTATTTGAACGGTGAATTGGATTGCGTTGTGCTTGATCCACCTTATATGGAAAGTTTTTATAGAGAAAAAAACGATCATATAGGCGGCCAAGGTACACATTATGCTTTTAGACAATCTTATTCATCTAATTTAGGAATGGAGATATCGGAAGGGAAATGGCATGAAACAGTCATTAATATGTATGAAAAAGCCGGTTTGGAAGCTTTCAGAGTATTAAAAGAAAACGGTCTATTAATTGTCAAATGCCAGGATGAAGTTAGCGCCAATAAACAAAGACTGACGCATATAGAAATTGTTACCGGTTACGAGAGCTTGGGTTTCTATACCAAAGATTTGTTTATTGTTGTCCGTAAAAATAAGCCGGTCGTTAGTCGCATGGTTAAGCAAATTCACGCTCGCAAGAATCATTCTTATTTTATTGTATTTATTAAACAGAAGTCGAAAATTTCTAATGTTCGCGTTCTTGATGCAAGCGTTCTAAAAGAATAAAGACGTCTTCGACAAAAGGGTTTACCAATGGCAGCGAAATAGGTATAATTGATTTTATCAGATTTTTTCTTAATTCTAACGGATATTTTGCATGTTCAGAAGCGGGTAAATCCTTATTAAGCGCAAATCCAAATTCCCATTTATTACGAAAGGCAAACAAATTTACCGCTACTATGTCAAAATCGCCATATTTTAAGCAAGTTGTCGCAAATTTCTCGCCGTTGCTTAATATAATTTCTCGTTTATCGGAAGCATCGCATTGAAATTTCCCTTCATACATATCACCATCTTTTGTTTTAACCGTACTCGTTTGTAAAGACTTTACTTCAATTGTATATTCATTATTTTTATAGGATATCATTAAATCGTGTTTGTATTTTCTGTCATGGTCGTTAAATTTTTTTAGCCCCGATAGCCTTTTGTCATTTGAAACGAAAGATTTAAGCTTACTTTCCGCTAAATATCCAAGAACAAAGCCTCTTAAGCTGGGATTTTCTAAAATAAGTTTATCAAAGTCAGCTATTTGAATATCCCATTTTTCTAAAATATTACCCTCTTCCAAAAAAAATTGGTATACCATTATTCCCAGAGCAGTCGCTAAAATTTCGATATTTTTTAATGAAACGTTTCTTAATCCTCTTTCAATATCGCTAATATAGCTTCTATCCATATCTGTAATAGCTGACAGTTGTTCTTGCGATAATCCTTTTGTTTGTCGAAACTGTTTTAATTTTTTACCAAAATTTTGTAATATATTATCCATTCTATAAAGGTAATATATCAAATTATAAGTCATTGTAGGTTATAAGTTACATTGCATATATTTTTTTTTAAAGCGGCTCAACTTTAGTTTCCAACTCATTGACCTGAAAACCATCGACGCCGAACCGTTTTTAGTTTCTTCAATTCCCGAAGAGGTAATGATGGCTATTTTATGCAAATATCCGGAAGGATCGAACCCGCCGGAGGTCATCGTCCGCATTTTAAAAAAACTGGAAATACTGGACGCATGGGAACGAAGTAAGCTAATAAAACATTTATTACATTTAAAGGTCATCGCGCAACTTCGCAATTTGCAGGATGAAACTAATCATCAAATAGAGATTAATATGCCGAAATCATTTTATGACGTTACAAAAGATCCCGCTTTTAAAAAAGGAATACAAGAAGGTACAGAAAAAATTACCCGTTTAGCTATCGAACGTTTGCTATTAAAACAAATTCTGTCCGACTTTGATATTTCAGAAGCGCTGGACGCCCCGCTTGCTTTGGTCGAATCCATTAAAGAAGAACTCATCCAGTCGGGCAGATTAAAAGAATGACGGTTCAATAAATTATGCCCTCTCAACGAGAATTATTCCTTCGTTCCGTCGCTCAAACCAGCCCTTTTCCTTTGGGGCTGGAAATCGTAAAGGCGGGAGGGTTATACCTCATCGACCGCGATGGCAAAAAATATATGGATCTGATCGCGGGGATTGGCGTTAGCTGCCTCGGGCACGGCCATCCGGCTGTCGTTGACGCCGTTAAACGGCAGGCCGATGCTTATTTGCACACCCTCGTTTACGGCGAATTTATCCTCTCGCCCCAAGTCGCGCTGGCTTCGCTTCTAACCGAACATTTGCCGCCTTCTCTCAATAACGTTTATTTTACCAACTCCGGAACAGAAGCGACCGAAGGCGCCATGAAACTGGCCAAGCGGGCTACAGGCCGCCGCGAATTAATTAGCTGCTTTAATGCTTACCACGGCAGTACGCAAGGCGCTATGAGCCTCAACAGCGAGATCTATTTTACGCAGGCTTTCCGGCCCTTGCTCCCCGGCGTCCGGCATATCCGGTATAACGACTTTCAAGATCTGGATCTCATCACCGATCAGACCGCCGCCGTTTTTGTAGAAACCGTGCAGGGAGAAGCGGGCGTAATCGCGCCTATTCCCGGCTACCTGCAAAACCTGCGGAAAAAATGTACGGAAACAGGGGCTTTACTGGTGTTGGACGAAATCCAGTGCGGCATGGGCAGAACCGGTTTTTTATGGGCCTTTGAAAAATACGGGATCGCGCCCGACGTCCTGCTGTTAGCCAAAGGGCTGGGCGGCGGTATGCCCATTGGCGCTTTCATCGCGTCCCGCGAGCTAATGCAGGCGCTGACCGCCGACCCGGTATTGGGGCATATCACGACCTTTGGCGGCCATCCGGTTTCGTGCGCCGCCGCGCTTGCTACGCTGCAAACTTTGCTCGCGACAGATCTGATAGCGGCCATTCCAGAAAAAGAACAATTATTCCTTCAATTATTAAGCCATCCCGCTATCCGGGAGGTTCGCAGCGCCGGTCTATGGCTGGCAGTCGAACTCCGGGACGCCGCGACCGTTCAAGCAGTCATTGCGGAATGTCTTTCGCAGGGACTACTGACCGACTGGTTCCTGTTCAACGACCGGAGTTTGCGGATCGCACCGCCGCTCGTTATTTCGGAAGCTGAAATCCGGCAGTCCTGCGATATTTTGCTAAACGCGCTCCATAAAAACAGTTTACCGGAAAACGGCAAACGGCCTTTGGCGCTCAAATAGTAAACAAAATTATGCAATCCTTTTAATTGCGTAGCGTAAAACTTCCTATCTTTGCGCCTGTTATTTTCCTTTTCATCCATTGTACTTTGTTGGCTATGAAAAAGACGATTCTGCTGTTAATGTTGTTTTTCGGCGTCGCTTTATCCGCCTGGGCGCAAAAAGAAGCTGTTTTTAAAATAGAAACCTCCGGCGACACCGTCGGGCTGGACGGAACGCTGGAAGTGAAATACATATTACAAAACGCCGCCGGTAAAAAACTGAACCCGCCGGATTTTGAGGGCTTCTCCGCCGGAGGGCCGTCGATCTCTACCCGCGTCAGTATGTACAACGGCGTTACGGAACAATCGCAAACCTATATTTACTATCTAAAGCCCGCCGCAGTCGGCGTCTTTACTATCAAACCCGCAACCATGGAAACCGACGACGGCGCGCTGACCTGCGAACCGGTTAAAGTGAACGTCGTGGAACATTATAACGTAGCGCCCCGCAACCGGCAACCGGACAATATGCAGTTGTTCAATTGGAACAATATGCAGCAGGGCCGGCAAAACGCGCAGAAATCAAAGAAAAAATACGAAACGGAAAAAATATGACCGACTCGGGAAACTCACTCTTCCCGACGTTCCGATCGCCTTCAACTTATGGCCAATAACATCATTTTAGGTATCGACGTCGGCGCCTCCGCCGTTAAATCCGGGCTGGTAGACGTCGACGCCGGAGTATTGATCGGCGACCGCTTTCGCGTCGAAACGCCCCAGCCCAGTACGCCCGAAGCCCTGTCGGGCATAGTGGCGCAAAGCGTGCTGCATTTCAATCGCTATAAAGGAATTATCGGCGTGGGCTTCCCTTCCGTCGTCAAACGCGGCGTGGCAGACACAGCCACCAACCTCGACCAGAAATGGATCGGGACCAACATCGAGACGCTCTTTTCGGCAGCCGCCGACTGCCCCGTTTTTGCCGCCAACGACGCAGACGTAGCGGGCCTGGCCGAAATGCGGTTCGGCGAAGGAAAAGGCGTAATGGGTACGGTCGTTATGATCACCATCGGAACAGGCATCGGGACGGCGGTATTCCTCAACGGCCATTTACTCCCCAACACTGAACTCGGCCATATCCGGATGGACACAGGCATGGACGCCGAAACCTACGCTTCCAACGCCGCTCAAAAAAGAGAAGACCTGACCGTCAAAAAATGGGGGCGCCGCTTCAACAAATACCTCGAACTGATGGAACTTTACCTCCAGCCCGACCTGTTTATTCTCGGCGGCGGAGCCAGTAAAAATTTTGAAGAGTTCAAAGAGCGCATTACCATACAAACCAAAGTGGTCCCCGCAAAAATGTTTAACAACGCCGGTATAGTTGGGGCCGCTATGTATGGCGCCGAAAGAGCGGCTTTAGCCGTGAAAGTATAATCTTGTCGCTCTTCATTAGAAAATAAAGCTATGGTCAAATTCGCTTACACAATTCTCTACGTGCAGGACGTTGAAAAATCCATTTCTTTTTACGAACAGGCATTTGGCCTTCAACGAAAATTCGTAACGCCCGACAATCAGTACGGCGAACTCATTACCGCAGATACCGTGCTTTCCTTTGCGGCCGTTCAACTGGCCAAAACGAACCTCTCCGCCGGGTTCATAGAAAGCAGCCCACAAAACAAACCTTTCGGTATAGAAATCGGTTTCACGACAAATGACGTACAACAGGTATTGGACGCCGCAGTTCGGGCAGGCGCCGTCGAAGCGGAAAAACCGAAAACGAAACCGTGGGGCCAGGTGGTTGCCTATGTGAAAGATCCCGACGGGTTTTTAATTGAAATTTGCACGCCGATCGGCTAAACCCGCATTATTTTTAACCTTTTCTTCAACTCATTTACATGAAAAAAATCCTATTTACCTGCATGGCGCTCGCCGCCTTTCTGACTGGCTACGCGCAAATAGCGGAAAAAGCCGACGGAATCGCCCCGTTGCTTATCGGCGCAACGCTGCCCAACATGAAAGTAGTCAACGCCAAAAATGATTCCGTGGATCTGCTGACGGTGTTGAAAGCTAAGCCGACTGTCCTGGTTTTTTATCGCGGCGGCTGGTGTCCTTATTGCAACAGACAATTGTCGGCGCTGGGGCAGTCGGAAGCAGAGATCCTGAAAGCCGGTTACCAGATCGTCGCCATTAGCCCTGAAAATTATCAAAACATTGACCCGACTGCGTCAACCGATAAAATCAACTACCAAGTTTTTTCCGATCCGCAGGCTATGCTGATTCAAAAAGTCGGGATTGCTTTTAAAATGTCCGAAAAATATAAGGAATATATTTCTACCAAATCAAAAGGCTCGGTTTCAGAAGTTCTGCCCGTTCCAACAGTAATGATCGTCAATACGAAAGGCGAGATTCTGTTTGAATACATTAACCCGAATTATAAAGAGCGCATGACGAAAGAATTGCTAATGGCGGTGCTGCCGACGTTGAAGGCGTCGTAAGGTTAAGACGCTGAATAACAATAAAAAACCCCGAACGTTCACTGTTTGAACGTCCGGGGTTTTTTATCTGCTAAAACCGGCTTGCTTAAGCAAGCGCAATATTCAGCACTTCCTGCATCCGGTCCACGTATTGAAAATGCAGCCCGTTGATATAAGAGGCATTGACCTCTTCGACGTCCTTGCGGTTTTCGCGGCAAAGGATGATCTCCTTGACCCCCGCGCGCTTGGCCGCCAGTATTTTTTCCTTGATGCCGCCCACCGGCAATACCTTGCCGCGCAGGGTGATCTCGCCCGTCATCGCCAGAAAGGGTTTGATGGGTTTATTTCGGAACGCCGACGCCAGCGAAGTCATCATGGTCACGCCTGCCGAAGGGCCGTCTTTAGGGATGGCGCCTTCCGGGACGTGGATATGCACGTCGCGCTCGTCGAAAAGCCGCTCGTCCACGCCTACCTGTTCGGCGTGCGATTTCAAAAAACTTAGCGCCGTGCTGGCCGATTCTTTCATCACCGCCCCCAGATTGCCCGTCAGGGTCAGGCCGCCCTTGCCCTTGCTAAGGCTGGTTTCGATAAATAAAATATCTCCGCCTACCTGCGTCCAGGCCAGACCGATCGCCACGCCGGGCGTAGCATCGTTCTCGTAGAGGTCAGTCGTATATTTGGTTCCGCCCAGCGCCTCCTTGAGTTCTTTGGTCGTTAATTTGATCTCGTATGGCTCCGCCATCACTTTTTTGCGCGCCACCCAGCGCATGATCTGCGCGATTTGCCGATCCAGCGACCGCACGCCCGATTCGCGCGTGTAATCGGCAATGATGTGAGAGACGGCGTCTGACTTAATTTGCACGTCCGAACTTTTCAAGCCGTGTTCTTTCAATTGGTCGGGGATAAGGTGACGTTTGGCGATCTCTACTTTTTCCTCTACCGAATAGCCGCTCAGACGAATTACTTCCATGCGGTCCAGCAAAGCGGGCTGTATGGTTTCGAGCGAGTTGGCCGTGGCGATAAACAAGACTTTCGAGAGGTCAAATTCCTGCTCGAGGTAATTATCGTAGAAAGCGCTGTTCTGCTCCGGGTCGAGAGCTTCCAACAATGCGGATGAAGGGTCGCCGCGAAAACTATTGCCCACCTTATCAATCTCGTCTAAAATAAATACCGGATTGGAACTACCGGCCTTTCGCATGGACTGGATGATCCTGCCTGGCAGAGCGCCAATATACGTCTTGCGGTGTCCCCGGATCTCGGCCTCGTCGTGCAGGCCGCCCAGGGACATGCGGATAAATTTACGTTTCAGCGCGCGAGCGATGGATTTGCCGAGCGAGGTTTTGCCTACTCCTGGCGGACCGACCAGCAGGATGATGGGCGCTTTCATATCGCCCTTCAACTTCAGTACAGCGAGGTGTTCGAGGATGCGCGTTTTGACGTCTTCCAGCCCGAAATGGTCTTTATCGAGTATTTTTTTGACTTTTTTCAGGTCAAAATTGTCTTTCGTGTATTCGTTCCAAGGAAGATCCAGCAGCGTTTCCAAATAAGTCAGCGACATCGAGTACTCCGCCACCTGACTGTTCATGCGACGCACTTTGTTCATTTCCTTCTCAAAATGCTTCCCCACCGCTTCCGGCCATTGCTTTTTCTTGGCGCGTTCGGCCAGTATAGCCATTTCCGCCTCCTGCGGGTTGCCGCCCAGTTCTTCCTGGATAGTTTTCAACTGCTGGTTCAAAAAATAATCGCGCTGCTGCTTATCCATTTCGCCGCGCACTTTCGATTCGATCTCGCTCTTCAATTCCAACAACTGGAGTTCGCTGTCCATGTGTTGCAGGATGGTTTCCGCTTTTAACGACAAATTATTCATCTTGAGGATCGCCTGTTTAACGCCCAGCTTGATGTTCATATTGGAAGCGATAAAATTAAGCAGAAAAGCGCTGCTGCTGATATTGCGCAGCATGACCGTCGCCTCGTTTGGAATATTGGGCGATAACTCCACGATCTGTTTCGCCTTATCGCGCACAGTCGAGATGAGCGCGTCGTATTCCATTTTGTTTTTTGCCTCCTCGTATTCAATGAGGCGAACGTCCGCCTGCATGAACGGCGTCTCGGAGATCATTTCCACCAATTCAATCCGTTTGCGGCCCTGCAAAATGGCCGTCGTCGATCCGTCCGGCATATTTAGCAGCCGCATGATGCGCGCCACCGTGCCGACCTGATACAGGTCGTCCTTGCCGATATGATCCGCCGAACTGTCTTTTTGAGAAAAAACAGCGATATACCGGTGCGAATCGTAAGCATGGTGAACCGCTTTGATCGATTTATCCCGTCCGATAGTAATCGGGATAACGACCCCTGGGAACATCACCGTGTTTTTCAACGGCAGGACCGGTAGCGCCGAAGGGAACGCGTCCGTTTTGCCCGGCTCGTCCTCTTCTTCCAGCGACATCATGGGCATAAATTCCGGCTCGTCGTCGACCCCGGGCGCATTCAAATATTCTTCAAACATAATAGGTTTCTTTCGAGTGTTGTAAGCCTTGATGATTAGGCCGGAGCAGCGTTTTTGGGCTATTCCAGCCTCTTTGCCTTTCATTGATGAAAAGACGCTTATATGACGATTAAAACGAGGAAATTGTTTCATTCTAAGGGTTCAAGCCGCGCAAGGTAACGTAATATATATCGTCCGCCCCCGTTTTTTTAATAATCCTGCCTCCTCCGCTCTCTTAGACGCGCGGCGCCAAAGCGCTCTTAAAATGTCAATATGTGTGCCGTCCGTAATATACGACAAAACGGCAGGAACGGGTCAATAATGTGGATAAAATCCCTGTCAATAAGCGTTCCCGCGCAGGTAGGAGACGGCAGGCATGCGGTCTCCTACAGAAAAATCCGCTCATACCTTCTGCTCGTACTGGCATAAACCAAGCTCGCCGCTTTTGTGGGTTTCAAAAACTTCCCTACCTTTGAAAATTAATCAATTAATATGATCTCCATTAGAAGAACGACTTCCGCCGACGCGGATTTTCAATACCTGGTCGGCCTGCTCGACCAGGAAGCGCTCGTGCGGGACGGCGCGGATAACGCGTTTTATGCGCAATTTAACAAGATTGACGCTATTCAACATGCGCTCGTTGGATACGTCGAAAAACAACCGGTTGGTTGCGGCGCATTCAAACCATTCAATGCCGAAACGGCGGAGATCAAAAGAATGTTTGTGACGCCCGAGCATAGGGGCAAGGGCGCGGCGGGAGAGATATTAAAACAGTTGGAGATGTGGGCGGCAGAAGCCGGATATACGGTCTGCGTTTTGGAAACCGGCAAAAAGCAGCCGGAGGCGATCGCGCTATATTCAAAATCGGGCTATGCGGTCATTCCTAATTATGGACAATATGCAGGCGTGGAAAATAGTGTTTGTTTTAGGAAAGAACGAATTTAAGAAAGGCTACTAAAAAATAAAAGGCATCCGCCGAAGACCCTGGTTTGCGGCGGACGCCTTTTATATCTTTTCCTTATAGAACCTTTTCAATCGTTCTTTTAGCGTTTCGAGACCAGAATTTTTCGCGCCGTTACGCCCTGCTCAGTCCCCATCCTTAAAATGTAAACCCCGTTCGTCCAGGCTGAAACGTCGATCGACCAGTGTTGAGCGCCTGTTTGAGCGGCATATTTTTGGTTCAGTACGGACTGCCCTGCGGCGTTGAAGACGTCGAGGGTTACGTCGCCCGTCCGTTCTGCCGTATAGTCCAGTTGCAGCGCCGAGGTCGCCGGATTTGGATAGAGCGCGAGGGTTTCGCCGCCGGCGTCCCTGCCCGCGCCGCCCGCCCCCTGCGGGACAATGGTCAGCGGAAACGCCCCGCCGTTAGAGAGCGCCACCCAGGGTTCAAAATCTGCAACGCCGCCGCCAATATAGCCGCTCAGGAATATAACGGCGGTTTTGCCTTTCCAGTAACTAATATCTCCCTTATATTGAAATACCGACGCCGCGTTGGCAACCGGCGAAAGGGTCAGCGTAAAGGGCGTCGCGGCAATCGATCCGTAGGCGCTGAACGATTTATAAGAAAGATTGGTCGCTTTGGCGGTCGGGCCTGCCGAAAGGTTGAACGCCGGCGCGTCTGACGAGCCCTGAAAAAAAGCGACGTCAACCTGGTCGGGCGAGTTGGAAACTTCTTTGCCCATATCCGTCAGCGCAAGATTGAACGGCGTATACGGACTGCCGACGACGCCGGCGGTTACGCCGAGGTAGCGTTTGCCGGCGCCGATCGTCGTTCTGTAATTCATAAAAGTATCCCGTACGGAAGCGCTGCCCGAAGGCGCGAACCCGAGGTTAAAAGTCGCGCCCGCCGGGATGGTCAGGTAAGGCGTCGCGCTGCGAAAAGCAAGATTTTTATATAGGAGGCCGTCGTTCAGGTACACGTCCACCGTTTTAGTTGGCGCGTCGTTGATTAGCTGCAATTGCGCAAGTTGTTTTTGAAACATCCGCAGCGCCCGTCCGTCGGATAAGACCAGCAAAGCGCCAAAGCCTGGCGTTCCGTTAGCGGCTCCGGTGGCGATTATTACTCCCGATTTACCGATGAAAGAGAATCCGGCGGACAGGGCGAACAAGCCCAGCGCGTCGTTTTTGCCGCCCGCTTTTAGCGCAATATAATTAGTTCCGTAACTAAAAGTAGTATAGTCGCTAAAACTGCCTGCCGCCAGACCCGACGCCAGCGGACGCCCGTCAAGCGACGCCGCGTCGATTTGGGCGATGTCCGTCGAGCCGTTGGCAAACGCTATGTCCAGCAGCGAAGGATTCAGCGCCTGCGTCCGCGCGCCGTCGAAGACCGACCACTTAAACCCGGCGCCCAGCCCATCGGCCAGGGCGACGTAGCGTTTGCCGGAAACAAACGTGTAAGCAAAATCGGACGTCGTGTCGGCAACCGACTTGCTGCCGGAAGGCGCGACGCCTATGTGCGTGACGCCGCCGTTCGGGACCGGGAGGTACGGGGTCGCTGAAAGATAGGTCAGGTCTTTGGCGGCGAGTTTGCCGTTGACGTAGACGTCCCAGCCTGCGGCGGGAGAGGTCGCCACGTTTTGTATGAACTGCACCCGCGCGGTTGAATCGGTCACCGGCTTTGCTTTCAGCGGGAAACCGCCGCCGTTGGACAGGGCCACCCAGGGTTCAAACGGCGTCCCCTGGCCGCTCAGCGAGCCGGAAGTAAAGATCACCGCCGTATTTCCTTTCCAGAACGAAAGATCGCCGTCGTAGGCGGCCAAGGGAGGCGTCGGGGCGTCGGCGGAAGCGATGGTTTCCGTGAAAACGCCCGCGGCAAGAACGCTCTGGTAGGCGCCAAACTGGCCCGGAGCGACTTTTTCCGTTATGCCGGATTTACTGTTGGTCACGGCTAGCGTCGGCCCGTCCGAAGCGCCGTTGAAAAAAATTAAATCTACGTTTTTATCGGAGGCGCTAAATCGCCGGCCCTGATTGGTCGTCGCCAGGTTAAAACCTAGCGTCCCGTCGGTCGCCGAACCGACAACGGCAATATAGGTTTTGCCGCTGTCCCATTTGGCCGGGAAGACCGTAAAGGCGGTCGTCGGTCCCGAAACGCCGGACGCGGATACGCGGATGCGGTCGTTTCCTTCAATGGGCAGCGTCAGAAACGGAGAAGAATTTCGATACGACAGTCCCCGGAAAACCAGCGAATCATTGGCGTAAATATCGATGGTGCGGGTCGGGGAATTGTCGATAAACTGAACGCGCGCCGTTTGGGCGCCCGCAAATCGTGGAAAAAGAGCGCATAAGGCGCCGCAGAAAAGTAATAGTCTGTTCACCATATAAAGGCAGGTTAGCGAATGTTCATAAACACGGTCTTTGTTTTTCCCGCCAAAAATAAGGGTTTTATTTATAAAAATTTAAAAATAATTAATATTATTAAATATAATAATTTGCTTGCGGAAAGCGCTTATTGTTAGCGGTTTCTGTTGCGCTTTTTTTTAACAAAAAATGGGTTCTTTGAGCGAGCGATAAACGCCGGAGCGGCGGATAGGCCGGGCGAAACTGCGCGTAAAGGTTAGACTGTGCGGAAAAATTATCTTTCATTGGCGCGTTTTTTAGGAGAGTAAAAAAAATAGCTATTGTAATACGTTAACTTTAGCGCTTTAATACTACTTAGCTATGAAAATTCCTGCAATAAGATGGATCCTATTGTTACCCGGCCTATTTACTTTTACCTTGCCGTCCTATGGTCAGGAACTAGACCTGGACTATTTCCTGAATAATGCGCTAAAAAATGATGCGGCATTACGTCAGAATATTAATCAACAACGCTTTTATAGCTTGCAGGCGCAGATGATCAATGCGCAATATAAAGCGCCTCAGGTGAATTTCACCTCAGATATAGTGATTGCGCCTTATTTTAACAGTAACGGTAAAATTGTCAGCCTTACCACGAACCCGTCTTCAAATGCTTACGGTTATGATGTGGGTCAGACCAATGGGGGTACTTATGCGACCCAGCTCAATGTGTCGATGCAGTTGTTAAACCACTACGCGGTCAAAACCTTACAGGCTCAAATCAGCAATGAAGCGGCGTCAAACATTAATAGCAGGCGGCGATTAGAACATGATCTAAAAAAAACAATTACCGATCAATACATTCAGGTTTTCCAGCTACAGCAGCAGGAGGTGTATCTGGCACAGACCGTTCAGGAAGTAAAAGACAAAAAGGCTACCGTAGAAGCGCTGGTTAAGCATGGCCTGTTGCATCAAAGCGATTACCTGTTATTGGAAATCGAACAAGACGCCAGGGAAAATGAACTAAGCCAGGTAAAAATCATGGAAGTCGACGCTTATACTGCGTTGAAAAACCTGTCCATTGTCAGCGATACCGGAATGGTTAAGCTAAGCCCTCCGCTCATCAACCTGACGGGGAAACCCGACGCCCTTTTTTACCAGGAAAGATTCAGGTTGGATAGTTTGAACATTAGCGCTCAGCAAAACGTCTTCAATATTAAATATCGTCCGCTCTTAGCCCTGGCTGCCAGCGGCGGTATGCTGGCGTCTGATTTCAATAATATCCCTCATAGTGTGGGCTTGTTGGGGGGGTTGCATCTGACCATTCCCATTTTTGACGGGCGTCAGCGAAAAATAAACGATAGCGAGGTGAAGATCAGCCAGGAAAATATAACTTACGCAAGAGATAATTTCACCATACAGCAACGCAATTACCTGCAAAGCCTGTTGCGGCAGATCGGATTGCTTGAAAAAAACATTATCCAGGTGCGGCAGTTGATTGGTAAGCAGGAACTGTTACTCCGGCTGGATCAGGAGAAGTTACAGGGCGGACAATTGTCTATTATAGAATATGTCAAAACGCTTCAGGACTATGCTGCGGCCAAACATAATCTGAACGGAGTGGAAGTACAGATGTTACTGCTTTCAAATCAATACAATTATTACAACTGGTAAAATGAAAATAAAACCACTCGCGGGAGTTAGCGTACTAATCCTATTGTTTGCCGACTGTAGGAGCAAACCGCCTGTTAACGACGCCAAGCCCGAGCCATTGGTTACGGTCTGCAATCCCGTGATGCGCTCCTTTAGCGCCATTATCACCTTCAATGGCGTCACCCAATACCAGCAAAAGGCAGTGATACGGGCCGGCATTGCCGGTTATATTAACCACCGCGGTTGGAAAACCGGCGACCTTGTTAAAGCCGGGGGCGTCTACTGTACGATTACCAGCAAGGAGCAGCAGGCGTTGAAAGGCCTGGATCAAGAGGGCATATTGGCGAAGTTCAAAAATCCGATACCCGTGATCGCAGGTACCGGGGGGGTACTTACTGCGGTTAATTATCAGAATGGCGATTTCGTAGCGGAAGGCGATATCCTGGCAACGCTCACTCAGCAATCTTCACTCGTTGTGCTGGTCAATGTCCCGCTGGAATACCTTGACAGAGTGACCGTCGGGACGGAATGTACCATTCTGACGCCGGACGGACGCAAATTGAACGGGCGTCTCCAATCGGGGTTGCCCGCCGCCGATCCGACAGTACAGACAAAGTCTTTTATTGTGCCTATTGCTTCCACCGATTTACCGGAGGGCGCCAATCTGAAGATTAATATTGCCCTTTCCAATCCTGTCCAGGCGCTGGCCGTTCCGGTAAACGCGGTGCAGACGGATGAAATTCAGCAGCATTTCTGGGTATTTAAGCTAAGCGCAAACGATCAGGTGGTTAAGGTTGACGTGCAGGCCGGTAAAATATCAGCGGATTCTTTGCAGGAGATTCGATCCGGCGAGATAAGCGTGAACGATAAAATCGTGGTGAATGGGGCATACGGCCTGGCGGATTCATCCAAAGTAAAACTTCAAAAATAAACCCGGTCCATTGTCAAATTTTCATACCTATTATAAGAAGCCTCTGCTGGGATTTTTGATCCTGACGCTGATGAGCGGGGTATTCAGTTACACCCATATAAAGACCGGTCTTTTTCCCGACATTACTTTTCCTAAAATAAAGATCATCGCGGACGCGGGTCAACAACCGGTCGATAAAATGATGACTACGGTGACCATTCCGCTGGAAAACGCGATTAAGCGCGCCGAGGGTCTGGATTATATCCGCAGCACGACTTCAAGGGGAAGCGTGGAAATCAATGTTTTTCTAAGATGGAATGTGGATATTGATAAAGCGATGGCGCAGGCGCAGGCGCTGACTCAACAGATCAAGGGCGACCTGCTGCCCAATACGAAGATCAACGTGCAAAAGATGAACCCGTCGATTTTGCCGGTCATGGGATTTTCACTGGAAGGCGCCCGCTCGGGTATCGAATTAAAAAACATCGCGCAATTTCAGGTCAGGCCTTTTCTGGCTGCTGTTCCGGGGGTGTCCGACATTGCCGTTATAGGCGGAAAAACGAAGGAGTACCAGGTAATTTTGCAGCCGGGCGAAATGTCTTCTTTAGGAATTACGCCTCAACAAATCTCCACCGCGATCACGCAGGCTAATATTCTGGCGTCGAACGGCTACATCAACGACCATGGGCGTCTGTACCTGAACCTGACTAATAGCGCTGTATCTGACCTGGAAAAACTAAAGAACCTGGTGGTCTTTGACAATCCCCGAAGAGTGATCCGTTTGACGGATGTGGCTGATATTGTGATTACCGAACAAAAGGAATATGTAAAAATAAACGCCAATGGGAAAGACGTCCCATTAATTGCGGTGATCAAGCAACCAACAGCGAATTTGATCGACGTCAATGCCGGCGTTATGGCGAAGGTAGCGGAGCTCGGCAAAATATTGCCTTCAGATATTCATATCAGGCCTTACTATAAACAGGCCGATTTTGTTAACGACAGCGTCAAAAGTATTGAAGACGTCCTTTGGATCGGGTTGGCGCTGGCGATCCTTGTGGTGATCGTGTTTTTAAGGTCGTTGCGCGCCAGCATAGTGATCTTGATTACGATTCCCGCCACGCTGGCGCTTTCCATCACGGCTTTATTATTGGTGGGCTACACGTTCAACATCATGACCCTGGGCGCCATCGCGGCGGCGGTGGGCCTGATGATTGATGATGCGGTGATCATTGTCGAACAGATTTTCAGGAGCCATGAGGAGAAACCGAAAGAAGAAATGGGGGTAGTGGTAAAGGACGCCATTACTTACCTTTTCCCTTCGATGGCGGGGTCTTCGCTGTCGACGATCGTGATCTTTGTTCCGTTCATTTTAATGAGCGGGGTTGCGGGGGCTTATTTTAAGGTGATGGCGTTTTCGATGATCCTTACGTTGAGCATGTCTTTTTTGGTTACGTGGCTGCTTCTGCCGATGATTTTTATTTATATGCCGTTGCCAAAAAAGGAGCATAAGCCCACGGTTGTTAAAGACGGTTGGATCAGGTTTTTTCTGAAGAGGCCTTTGATTAGTTTTGGCTTTATGGCTGTTTGTATGGCATTGATTGTTTTCGTTCCCGGGAAACTCGAATCCGGGTTTTTACCTGCAATGGATGAAGGCGCTATCGTTCTTGATTTCAAGAGTCCGCCTGGTACGACGCTGGAAGAAACGGACCGGATGTTGAAGCAGGTTGACGAGATTGTGAAAAACACACCTGAAGTCGCCTCCTTTTCCCGGAGGCTTGGTACTCAAATGGGGTTCTTTATCACGGAACCCAATACCGGCGATTATCTTATCCAGCTTAAAAAGAAAAGAACCAAAACAACCGACGACGTTTCTAACGATATCCGAACCGGAATTGAAGCCGTTCTTCCGCAACTGACGGTTGATTTCGGACAAGTGATCGGCGATATGCTGGGCGACCTGATGGCCTCCGCGCAACCCATTGAAATCAAAATATTTGGAGATAATCAGAAAAAGCTACAGGACGTCTCTCAAGAGGCTGCCGATCTTGTTCAGCAAGTTAACGGGACTGCGGATGTTTTTAACGGTATTAAAATTGCCGGTCCCGAGATCAACGTGACGCCGAATGTGACTAAACTGGCTCAGCTGGGAATCAGTCCCGTTGACTTTCAATTTCAGATGCAAACACAGTTGGATGGTAACGTGTTGAGTAATATGATTGAAAAAGAGCAAACGGTTAATATCCGGATGATTTATCCCAAAGCGGCTCAAACCTCTGTCCAGCAGTTCCAGGGTACCAGCGTTTTTCTGCCCAACGGGCAATTAAAGACGCTTAATGCTGTGGCGGACGTCAGCGTTGATCCCGGCGTGGCAGAAATCACCCGCGAGAACCAAAAAATGATTAGCGTGATCACCGCAAGATTAAACAACCGGGATCTGGGTAGTACGCTCAAAGATATTCAAAGTAAGTTGGCGACGCTCCATCTTCCCGCAGGCTATCGCATTGAATACGGCGGCGATTATGCCCAGCAGCAGCAAGCTTTCAAAGAATTACTCCTCATTCTTATTACGTCCAGTATCCTGGTTTTTATTGTACTCCTGACGCTTTTCCGGAGTTTCGCGGCGGCTGCAATCATCATTCTATTAGCGGTTCTTGGCGCCGGGGGATGTTTCGTCGCGCTCCTCCTTACCCATACGCCTTTGAATGTCGGGAGTTATATGGGTATTATCATGATCATCGGTATCATTGCCGAAAACGCCATTTTTACCTATCAGCAGTATGAGACCGGTAACGCCGCATGGACTGCCGAAGAAAAGATTGTGCACGCGATCGCCGCCCGTCTCCGGCCAAAGTTAATGACTGCAACCGGCGCCGTCATGGCCCTCCTGCCCCTCGCGTTGGGTATTGGCGCCGGCGCCCAAATGCATCAACCGTTGGCCATTGCGGTGATTGGCGGTTTATGCTTCGCCTTGCCGCTGCTACTGATTATTTTACCCACCTTGTTGAAACTGATCGCTGCAAAAAATAAAGGAGGAAACAGCTAACAGCTACTTACATAAGCTTTATCACCTTGCAGCTGGTACCATTATTTTAATGGCGTCCGGTATTAAAAGCGCCGAAAGTTGATTTACTTTTCCAAGATATTCCCCATCCACCTGAAAGTGCGCTTTCTTTGCGGACCGCATCGTGAGAGCCTGCGTTTTAAAAACTACTGTTTTACCCGGATTAAAAGAAGCATGGGAAAACAGCATTTTAAATATTTCGAGGATAGATATTTTTTTGATTACAATAACTTCAAACAGTGAGGTACTCCCCATTCTTAGGACAAATTTTAACTAAAATTAAGGTGTAGTGAATGTGATTTAAAGATACGATAAATTATGTATTATGTTGATCAAAAACTTCTTTGGGTGTTTTCCAATTGAGCGACTGATGCTTGCGTTGCGTGTTGTAATAGTCCATGAACTGTGACAATCCTTTATGCAGGTCTAATCCGTTTTCGTAAGCATACAAATACAAATGTTCCTGTTTAATTGTCCTCCACAGCCGTTCGATAAACACATTGTCCAAGGCTCTTCCTTTACCGTCCATACTGATTTGAATATTGCGTTGTTTAATCCGTTTAATAAATTCCAGCGCGGTAAATTGAGAACCCTGGTCGGTATTAAAAATACTCGGACAACCCTGCATATCCAAAAATTCTTCCAGGGCGTCGATACAAAACTGTCCGTTCAATGTATTGGACAACCGCCACGAGGGAGCGAAACGGCTGAACCAGTCGATGACGGCGCACAGGTACATAAATCCGTTTTTCATCGGCACGTAAGTAATATCCCTACTGCATACATGTAAAGGTTTTTCGATCCGCACGCCTCTGAGTAAATAAGGATATATTTCGTGGTTTTTATCCCTTTTTGACAAATTTGGCTTCGGATACAAGGCTTCGACGCCCATGATCCGCATTAGCCGCCGGATTCTTTTCGGATTGACCGGTTGAAATTCGGCAGGCAGATTAACGACCATGCGGGGTACTCCGTAAGTTGGATATTCGGTATGCAGGCGGTCCATGGCCGCCATGATCCGAAGGTTTTCCTCGCTTTCCAGCGCGGGTTCGTAATAAAAACCGGAGCGATGCAGCCCTAAAAGTTCACACTGGCGGCTTATACTAATACTTATTCGATCCCCCATAAGGGGATCTATAAGGTCTCTTTTAGCCGCATTGGTCAGACATTTAATTGTTTCAGCTTTTTTTTTAGAAAATCAATTTCGACGGTGAGCCGGCCAATTTGTTGGTATAAAGGTAAAGTCAGGCTTTCGGAATCCGATGGCACGGGAGCCGCTGAAGATTCAAAAATTTCGG
>JBBRMZ010000048.1:0-24922 GCA_038230555.1 Chitinophagales bacterium | reverse complement strand
TGAATGGCTAAAACCAGGTGATTATTTAAACGGCGCCACGCTTGCTCAGGCAGTTAGAAATATTATTTGCGCTTACTCCGAAAAATATCGCATTGATTTTACTTAAAACCTTTAGCGTTTATTTAACTGTACCTACTTATTAACCGCACAAAAAATAATTGATGCAACTTCAAGAATTTGGTTCTGTGACAATTTTTGTGACGTTAAAAATTAAATGGCTGAGTCAAATTCAATTACGCGAACTTTTTGCGACATAAAATCCGGAAAAGGGGTGTGTTTTTATTTTTTTGCAAAAAAAATAAAAACACACCCCGCCCCCTCCTCCCTGCTCGCGGATGCGTGAAAGCATTTCACAAAAATTGTCATACAACTAGGAATTTTTACTTTTAATGGGAGAGAAAAGATAACTTTTGTATAGCTTGCATTCAGCAACCTTTCGCAACCAAACAGATTCTTGGAAATTAAAAAGAAAGCCCCGCTCTCGAACGAAGCGGCGCTAATAAAACTAAAAAATTACTGCGCTTACCAGGAAAGAGCGCAACAGGAAGTTACGCAAAAACTCGCCGACCTCGGAGTCTACGGCGATCGCGCCGACGCGATCATAGCCGAACTGATCCAGGAGAATTTTTTGAATGAAGAACGTTTTGCCATCGCTTTTGCCGGAGGCAGGTACCGGATCAAAGAATGGGGGAAAATTCGGATACGGATAGAACTGCAACAACGGCGGGTATCGGATTATTCGATTCGCCGCGCGCTGGAATTTGTCGATAAAGAAGGAAATTATAAGGAAACGCTCTGCAACCTGCTACAACGTAAAAGCGCCGATTACGAAGGCCGGACCGCGCAATTGGCAGACGTCGCTTTGCGGCGCGGCTGGGAGTCGGAACTCGTTTGGCAGACCATCAAAGAATTGGGGCTGTTAAAAAATGATGAATGATGCGAATAATGGGTTGAAAAAATTCAAAAAGGGCGCCGGGACGATAGACCCGAAAACCGGATGCGGATACAATTGACACATGGCCCCTTTCATCCCGTAAATCCCGCCTCGCATGTCCGTTCAGCCTTAATAACCATCCGTTTTCTTCAACCCCCTGAGTTACATATAAGTCACGTATAAGCCGTATACAACCCGTATGCGATGCAGGTATGAGTCGCGTCTGACTGTGCCCTTAGATTGTATTGAGTTCGGGAAAAGGTTGAAAAAATAAGCGCCTTAAAAACGCCGTGTTTACCATGATCTACAGTTAGAAATACACAAAAGGTAGCCCGGCCTTAAACCTCCTTTGCTGATTTTTAACCCATTATTCGCATGAATGATGAATGATAAAAAAAGAAGGTGTGTAAAGGATAATAATTTGATAAATAATTTTCTGATAGTTGACTTCTAATGCTTTATAACTTCAAAAACTTAAAACAAATTATTGCGCTTATTTGTTTTATAAGGTCGTAGACGTTAAAAAATATCGTTATGGATTTTCAGTTGCAGTCAAAATATAAGCCCACCGGCGACCAGCCCAAAGCCATTGAACAATTGGTCAGCGGCTTCCGGCAGGGTGAAAAATACCAGGTGTTGCTGGGCGTGACCGGCTCCGGCAAAACGTTTACGATGGCCAACGTGATCGCCCAACTCAACCGCCCGACCCTTGTGCTGACCCATAATAAAACCCTGACGGCGCAATTGTACGGAGAGTTCAAACAATTTTTCCCTGATAACGCCGTCGAATACTTCGTTTCTTACTACGATTATTATCAGCCGGAAGCCTATATTTCGGTTTCCGATACTTTTATAGAAAAGGATTTACAGATCAACGAGGAGATTGACAAACTACGGCTGCGGGCAACGTCCTCTATTTTGTCGGGACGGCGCGACATTATTGTAGTGGCCTCGGTTTCGTGTATCTACGGGATGGGTAATCCCGAAGATTACAAGACCGGCATCATCCGCATTGCTAAGGGGGACGTGATCTCGCGCAACAGTTTTTTATACCGCCTGGTGGAAAGTTTATATTCGAGAACAGAAACAGACTTTTCGCGCGGTACTTTCCGGGTGCGCGGCGACACGGTGGATATTAACCTGCCCTACGTCGACTGGGGCTACCGGATTCGCTTTTTTGGCGACGAGATCGACGGACTGGAAACCATCGAAATCGAAACGGGCAAACGAGTTAGCGCCATGGACGCGGTCGCTATTTTCCCCGCCAATCTCTACGTGGCGCCCCGCGAACGGATTCATGATATTATCCGGCAGATCGAGGACGAACTATATGAACACGTCAAATATTTTGAGCGCGAAGGGAAAGTTCTGGAGTCCAAACGTATTTATGAACGCACGACGTTTGATTTGGAAATGATCAAAGAACTGGGCTATTGCTCCGGTGTGGAAAACTATTCGCGCTTTTTCGACGGACGGGCGCAGGGCGACCGCCCGTTCTGTTTGCTTGATTATTTTCCGGACGATTATATGACGATTTTGGATGAAAGCCACGTGACCATTCCCCAACTGCGCGGGATGTGGGGCGGCGACCGTGCGCGCAAGCAAAACCTTGTTTCCTATGGTTTCCGCCTGCCGTCCGCAATGGACAACCGCCCGCTGAGTTTCAACGAGTTTGAAAAAATGATCAACCAAGTGGTGTACGTTAGCGCAACCCCTTCGGATTATGAACTCGAACAAACCGAAGGCGCCATTGTCGAACAGGTGGTTCGGCCAACCGGTTTATTGGATCCGCCCATCGAAGTGCGCCCCAGCCTCAACCAGATCGACGATTTGCTCGAAGAAGTCCAGAAGCGCGTCGACCGCAACGAGCGGGTGCTCATCACCACCCTGACAAAAAGAATGGCGGAAGAACTGGCCAAATATTTTACCAAGCTCAACGTGAAAGTCCGCTATATCCACTCAGAAATAGACGCAATGGAGCGCGTGGAGATCCTCCGCGACCTTAGGATCGGCGATTTTGACGTGCTGGTAGGCGTCAATTTATTGCGGGAGGGCTTGGATTTGCCGGAAGTTTCACTGGTCGCCATTCTCGACGCCGATAAGGAAGGCTTTTTACGCAATGAACGCTCTCTGACCCAGACGGCGGGAAGGGCGGCGCGGAACTCGAACGGTATGGTCATTTTTTATGCCGACAAGACCACCAACAGTATGCAGCGCACGATCGACGAAACCAACCGTCGCCGCTCCATTCAAATGGCTTATAACGATGCGAACGGAATCACGCCGACCACCATTTTCCGTAGCCGCGAGGAAATTATAGCGGGCAGTTCCATCCTCGATATTCGCGGCAGAAAGAGCAATGTCTATATTGAGCCTGAAGAAATCAGCCTGGCAGCCGACCCCGTCACCAACTACATGACCCGCGAGCAGTTGGAAAAATTGCTGACACAAACAGAAAAGAAAATGAAGGACGCCGCCAAAGAACTGGACTTCATTTCCGCCGCCCAATACCGCGACGAACTCTTTGCCCTCAAAAAGAAAATGAAAGACCGGTTCGTTACTTCGTGACCATCAGTTCTTTGATTAGCGCCGTCAGTTTAGGCTCGGCGGCGTTGGCCAGCGCCACCACTTCTTCTAAAGTGGTCTCATTAATTTCTTCGATGGGATAACATTTATTGGACACGATGGAAATGGCCAGCGCTGGAATCCCCGAATGTTTTGCGGCAATGACCTCTGGCACGGTAGACATTCCGACCAAATCGCCCCCGATCAGATGGAGAAAACGGTATTCGGCGGGCGTTTCCAAATTCGGCCCCTGCAAACCGACATAGACTGCTTCGTGGACGCGAAACTGAAGCCGCCGCGCAATGGCCAGCGCTTTTTTCCGCAACCCTCCGTCGTAGGCGTTCATCATATCCGGGAAGCGGACGCCGATCCGGTCGTCGTTGAAACCGCGCAGCGGGTTCTCCGGCATTAAATTAATATGGTCTTTGATGAGCGCTATATCTCCGGCTTCGATCTGCGCGTTCGTGCTGCCTGAAACGTTGGTAATGATTAATTTCTCCACGCCCAGCGCTTTCATCACGCGAATCGGGAAAACGACTTGTTGCATCGAATACCCTTCATAATAATGGAACCGTCCGGCCATCACTACCACTGGCGTTCCTTCCAGCCAGCCCAGCGCCAGTTTTCCTTTATGCCCTTTGACGGTAGAAACCGGGAAATGCGGAATATCGCGGTAATCGATCTCGCACTGTTTCAACAGATGGTCGGCCAGATTACTCAGGCCGGTACCCAAAATAATCCCGTATTCCGGGCGAACGTCAGTCAGAGATTGGATATATTCGGCGGCTTCCTGGATTTGGTCAAAAGTCATTATAAGTTTGCAAGTTATGAATTAAAATAAAACGCTTTTTTCAAAGTTGCGTCAAGTTATACCAGCCAATATAATACTCAAAAAACCAATTTTCTATTTCCTCGTAGCAGTCTTCGTTGCCTTTTCAACGACTCGATGTTTGGCAAATACCGCATTTCAATAATCAGATGTAATTGTTGGGCTAAAAAATATTGAATACAATCATCCGTTAACGGCTGCGGCAGGTAATTGGCTCAATGCGGCGTCTTCTTTCCCCCGCATCGCCACTTTTGCCGCCTCATCGGAATCGCCGTATCCACAGAGATGCAAAATCCCGTGGATCATCACGCGGTACAATTCCTGCTCAAAAGAAACGCCAAAAGTAGCGGCGTTTTCCCGCACGCGGTCGACGCTGATAAAAATATCGCCCTCGACGGGATTTTCCGAATACGGGAAAGTGATCACGTCGGTCAGCGTATCGTGCTGCAAATGGGTTTTATTGAGTTCGTACACATAGTCGTCGTTACAGAAAATAAACGTAACCGCATATATGCCCTTGCCTTCGCCCGCAACGACGGCAAAGATCCATTCGGTCAGCGCTTTCTCGCGCGCTTCGCCGAGGTCAAAGTCGATCTCTTCGCTTTCAAAGCCGATGGCGTAATCGCCGCCCGCCGCTTCCAGCGGGAAATCTGAAAAATCAAATGGTATCATGGTGATAAAATTTCAACCGGTTCTTCGGAACCCGACGGGCGGGTCCGGGGGCCGGAAGGCGTTTGAAAAAAGCGAACCAGCAGACCAAACGCCAACGCGCCGGTCAGTACGGAAGCAAGAAAACCAATATAATCGCCAAAACGGGCGTAAAAAGTAAGATCATCGTATAAAGCAAGGTCGCCTTTGATAGCCGCTTCGGTCCCGTATTTGGTCGCCTGCAAAACATTTCCTTTGGCGTCGATAAAACAACTTGAGCCGGTGTTAGCGGCACGCGCCACCGAACGATGCAACTCGATGGCCCGCAGCCGCGACATTTGCAGGTGCTGCCGGTAGCCGGGGGTATCGTCCCACCAGCCGTCGTTGGTCATTACGAAAATAGCGTTGGCTCCTTTTCGGACATAGCCGCCGCAAAAATCGCCGTAAATGGATTCGTAGCAAATGACCGGGGCTACAGCGATCGGACCATTCTGAAAAACGGACCGCTCGCTTTGTATTCCAATGCCTTCCACCGTGCCGCCCATTTTGTCAAAGACTGGCTGAAGGAAACCAAACAACTGGTGATAAGGTAAAATTTCCGGGCCAGGCACCAGTTTCGATTTGAGATAAATGGGAATATCGTCCGCGTTAGCCGAAATCTGAATAGCGGAATTATACGCTTCCCAGTACGTGATCTTTGAACCTTCCATAAAAGTCCGGATACTGGGACGATCCGGCACGTCGTTACGGTCGAACACGCGATAAGAACCAATGCCCGTCGTTAAATGTAGTTTCGGGTAATGACGGACAAAACTTTTAAGCGAGCGGATGGTCGGGTTTTGGAAAATATCATTGTGTTTGATCCGTTCAAAGCTGGTTTCAGGAAATATGAGGTAGTCGGTCGTCGAGTCTACCTGTTGCGCGGACAGCCGCAAAAACTGTTGTAGCTGCTCGTATTCTGGCACGTCAAATTTTTGATAATGCGGCTCGTAGTTGGGCTGCACGGCCACGACGCGCGCGAAGGCCATCGGCTGCCGCCGGTCGGTCAGCCGCAAAACAACGGAGATGGCTAAGGGCAGAAAAACGACTGCGGCTGCCGCAGTCGCCCAACGGCGGTCCACAACGACGCCGGAAGGATTCCTAAAAAACGCTAAATAAAGAGTAATATTGGCGAGCAAAATCCATAAAGAACCGCCTAGGACGCCCGTAAATTCATACCATTGGACCCAGGAAGGAAGATCGGCAAAAGAATTGCCCAAGGTGATCCAGGGCCAGCTAATATCCCAGTTGAGGTGTAAATATTCAAACGCGATCCAGTAAACCGGCAGCGAAAAATAGCCGAACGCGGCGCCCAGTTTTTGTTTCGTATGGTGAAACGCCAGGAAAGGAACGCACATGAACAGCGCGTTCAGAAAATTGGCGAGCATCCCGGCGGGCAAACTCGAATTGGCCACCCACCAGGTGGTCAGGATATTCCAGAGTGCAAAAGCGGCATAAGCATATTTGAACAACGCTTTTTTAGACAAACCGTGTTCGGCGGAAAGTTCCCGCTCGAAGATCAGCAACGGAACGAAACCACCGAAAGTTAGCGGCGCCAGCGGGATCATCGGAAACCCCAGCGTCAGCGCGACGCCGCCCGACAAGGCCAGCGCCAGCCAGCGCAACCGGTAGCGCCGGATAAAAGTAAAAAGATATAGACCCAGTACCGCAGTAATCAGGAAAAGCGGCAAATATCCCCAGAGCGGCAGCGCGGCCATGCGCGAAGAACAAAAAGCGATGGTCGCCAGGCATACAATAATTCCCCCGTATCTGAAATTTCGATTCATTCCTTCTATATCGTTAAAAATAGCGACTTCTAAAACGCCTCAAAACTACGGTTTATGCGATGAAAGGAGAAAGAAAAAACGGCTGACTGGTTATTAAACATTCGTTAACTAAAACGATCGTTTACAATTTCATTTTTAACCGTTTATTTAGCTTTCCTTCTTTAACTTTGCATTTTTAAAAGTTAAATTACACGCTTCATCAATTGGCCGGTTTTCCGCCGTTCCTTTTATTTATTCTATTGATATGAAATTTTTTAGCTTAATGATTGTTATGGCGTTGACCTTATCCGCCTCCGCGCAAACCGCGCCGGCAGCAATGCAAACTGCGACGACCGCGCAAAAAATCGGGCACATTAACTCTAATGCGCTGTTGTCCAAAATGCCGGAGATCGCTAAAGCGGATACCGCCATCGGGATCTACCAACAGGAACTGACCCGGAAAGGTGAAGCAATGGCCAAAGCTTTCAAAACAAAGGCGACCGCTTACCAGACGGAATACCAGGCGGGTAAACTGGCGCCGCTGGAGTCGGAGAAACAAAAAAATGCGCTCATCAAAGAGCAGCAGGATCTACAGGCCTATGGTCAGGACGCCGAACAAAAAGTGACCATCCTGCGTAAACAATTATTGCAGCCCGTCCTGAATAAGGTGAACGACGCCATCAAAGCGGTCGCTAAAGAAAACGGGATGGATTATATCCTTGATTCGGGCAGCGGCACGCTGTTTTTTAGCGACGCTTCTAAAGATGTGACCGACGCGGTAAAGAAAAAATTGGGCATGAACTAAAAAGCCTGGCAACATCGCGCTAAAAAGGCTTAAGCCGTTCAACGGTTTAAGCCTTTTGTTTTTTAATCTTTTGGTTTAAGAAAGATCGATAAGTAAAATCGATTTTTGGATAATAAATATGTTCTATGGAAACTATAACAATTAACCTACCCAAATATAGCCGCCGTCATTGGTATTGCCGCCGGCGCCACCGGTTGGTTTATCTTTCATCTGCCGATACGACGTCAGAAAGGGTGATTGTAATAATTTCATCGTTAACCGGTTTAAGTAAAATGTAATAAAATATTGTTTTCCCATGACTTTTTAATTAGTATGTACAAATATGCGACGAAAAAACGAACTTTTTTAATAGATAGTTTAATAATTGTGACAGTTCACATATTATTAACACGTTGTGTAATAATTAATTATGAATAAAAACATCATAATAAATTATAAAATATAAATCATCTATCAACCATGTAAATCAATGATAACTAATCAATAATATCCAAATTTAGCGCCAAACAAGTCTATTTTCACGTTGTTAACACGGTTATTTAATATTTATTTCGTATCCTAATTGTTGTAGAAGATGATTTTTTTCCCGATTGGATTTTCGAATTTTTCTTCAAGTCCGCTGGTTTTACATAGCGAACCGCTTTTTGCTGAAAAAGGCGTCCGGCTATACATCAAACGGGACGATCTCCTTTGTCCGCAGGAGCCTTCCGGCAATAAATGGCGCAAACTTGCCTACAACCTTTTCGAGATGAACGCGCAAAAGAAAAAACGGGTTCTTACATTCGGCGGCGCTTATTCCAATCACCTCGCCGCAGTCGCGGCAGCCGGTAAACAATATGATTTTGAGACCATAGGCGTTGTTCGCGGTGAAACAACCGACGCCTCTAATGCAACTTTATTAACCGCAGAGCATAACGGGATGCAATTACATTTTGTCGACCGTCAACAATACAGTAAAAAATATCATGCCAACTTTCTGGATTCCCTGCGCGACCAATACGGCGATTTTTACCTGCTTCCCGAAGGAGGAACTAATCGGTTCGCTATGAAAGGCGCTTCCGAAATCGTCGCCGAAACGCGCCGTCAATTAGGTTATGCGCCCGATTTTTTTTGTTTGCCCGCCGGCACGGGCGGGACGGCGGCGGGCATGATCGGCGCCCTTGAAAAAGGGCAAAAAGTAGTCGCTATTTCCGTTCTGAAAGGAGATTTTATGTGGTCCGAAATTGAAAGGCTCCTTTGCGAATTCCGTCCTGGCGCTTCTTATGCCGGTCAGTACGTTGTGCAGAACAATTACCATTTTGGCGGCTACGCCAAATGGACGCTTCCGTTAATTCATTTTATCGAGGAAATGAGGGATTTGCACGGACTTCCACTGGATCCGGTCTATACCGGAAAATCATTCTACGCCGTTTGGGACTTAGCGCGGAAAGATTTTTTCCCGCGCGGCTCGACCGTCGTGGCGTTGCATACCGGCGGATTGCAGGGACTGGCCGGATTCCGGGAACGTTTTCATTTGTTATAAGCCAGGGGTCTAAAAAATATGTTTCTTCACCGGACGCGGACGTCGTTCTCATATTTGACCAGGAAAGCGTCTTTAAAACTGATTTCCCTAATTCTTTTCAACGTTTCCCGGGCGTTCTCCAAATCGAAAAAATCGCCCAGGAGCGCGCGCTTCAAATCTTTGCCTTCCACATCCTCTTCCACAAGACGCCCTAGCCCTTCTATAAGTTGTAATTTCCGCCGATAGTCGGAGTCTATAATTTTATAAGCGACCAATTGGATTTTATAAACGGTTCCTGCCTCCGTTTTGTTTTTTTTGGCGACGGCGGGGCTGACTGATTTATTATGTACCAACACCAGCGAGGCCGTTTCCTGCCTATGCATTGGCGCTTCTTTATTCGCAACTTCGCTACGGTTAGAAACCTCTAAAGCGTTTTTTCCTAAAAACAGCGCGAGCGGCTCCCGTTTCATTCTGTCGCTGGAAACAAACTCTAAAACGCCTGTTTGATAACCGTCCTTTTCCCCTTCAACGCGATATTTTTTACCGGGTAACAAAGCAAACCGGTAAGCCCCGTCGGAGCTGCGCAAGGCGCTTAACAAGCGCAAACTGTCTTTCCCTTTTATTTCATAGAGCGAAACGAAAACGTCGATTAATTGCGTGGTATGGTCGGCGTCGAAAACAACCCCCTGCGCGAGCGACTTCTGCGGCGCTACAGCAAAGAACGCAAAAATATCGTCGTCGCGGGAACTGGATTTATCCTTTCCAAACCGGCGGTTAGAAACCAGATTGCCGCCTGTCCGGTTTTTATTTTTAATAAAATAACTATCGTCCGCGCCTGAATTATAAGGAAGGCCCAGATTTTCCGGAGGCGTCCAATGAGTTCCGTATCCATTGGTTTTGAAAATATCCATACCTCCCATTGTGGGGCGACCGTTAGAACTGAAATACAGGGTTTCTTCGTCGGCGTCGTAGAATGGCGTTATTTCGTCGCCGGGCGTATTGACAATTGCGCCCGCATTTTTGGGCGTTTCAAAATCCAGATCGCCGCCGCCGAGGTCGCGCGCGGAATACCAAATATCCATTCCGCCAAAACCGCCCGGACGGTCGGAGGAGAAAAACAAAACTTCTTTATTGCCTTTATAAAACAAACTGGGTTGCGTAGTTTTTGCGCCGGCCAGGTTAATATAGTCGCGCAACGGGAGCGGAGTGGTCCATCCCGTAGATTGTCGTTTTACGACATATAAGCGCCAGCTTACTTTTTTCTCTCCTTTTGTTGCTTCGGTTAGGCGCCCGGTGAAATAAAACCGGGTCAGGTCGGGCGAAAAAGCGCCGTTGCAATATTCCACCAACGGCGGTAGAACAATGCTTTGCGGAATTTCAGGCGCCGTCCAGGCCCCATTCACAGACTGCGAGCGATAAAGCCGGGTTTTTGATTCCGTTGTAGCGCTAAAATACAGCAGGTCGTCCCCAAAAGGAATGGGAGCAAACTGATTGTCGGCAGTGTTGATCTGACCGTCCAAGCGCTCAAGCACGACGCTGTCCGCGGGTCGCCCGGATTGCCGGAGCGCAAAAGAGGCGCCCGCGATTTCATCCTGGATTTTTTCAGTCGCGAGGTCGCAATCTTTACCCGTATAATTTTTCAGGTACGATAAATATTCCCGGATGGCCTCTTCGTATTGCTCGTTTTGTTTGAGCGCGTTTGCAAATCGCAACCGGAGATCGGGGAAACGTGCGCTATCGTTTTTAATGGTCCGGAAAGTTTCGGCGGATTTCAAATAATCGCGCGACTCGGCATATAATATTCCCGCCTCAAACAGGAGTTCGGGATGATCGGATTTTTCGCGCCCCGCCAGTTCCAGTTGCAGGGCTGCTTCCGCCGGTTTCCCCTGCGCCTGCATGTTTTTAGCGATATTGATTCGCTCTTTCCAGGAAATGGCCGTATGGGTTTGCGCCGTCAGGAACGGAAGGGAGAGAGTCCAAAAAAAAGCGCATAGGGAGTTTTTTATCATCAGTTTTTATGCTTCTAATCGGACGGCGGTATTCAATAAGGCCAATGCGCCAAAGTCCGCCTATAAAATAAATGCTTTGATGAACAAGAGCTGACGGTTGAAAGCTGGCGACTTATTTTTTCCCCATAATGATCGCTTCCGCCACTTTCGGATACCAGGCATGTTCGAGCTTCAAAACGTTACGGGCGATATCTTCAGCCGAATCGTTTGCGCCGACCGTACATTTGGCCTGAAAAATTAAACTGCCTTCGTCGTAATGTTCGTTGGCAAAATGAATACTGATCCCCGTTTCCGATTCGTTGGCCGCTCTGACGGCTTCGTGTATTTTTGTGCCGTACATCCCTTTGCCGCCATATTTGGGCAACAACGCAGGATGGATATTTAATATTTTATTCGAATAGCGCCGGATGATTTCTTGCGGAACGAGTAGCAAAAATCCTGCCAAAACAATATAATCAATTTGATAATGCGTTAGCGTCTCAAGGGCTGCGCCAGTTCCGTTAAACGCCGCTTTCGGGATGACGGCGGCCGGAACTCCGAACGCCCGCGCAATTTCCAAAGCCCCCGAGTCAGATCTGTTCGAAATCAACAGGGCTACCCGTATATGGGCGTGTCCGTCAAAATATTCCATCAGACGGCGGGCGTTGCTGCCTGCGCCCGAAGCAAATATGGCTATTTGAATACTCATATATGTTGAAAAGGCGCAATCGCTAAAGCAAAAGACTTGTATAAAAAACGCGGCTAAGCTAATAATAATCAATAAATTATAAGCTAAAGACTAAAAGCTATGCCAATAATCGTTTGACGGCGCCCGAAATAGTTTGTCCGTCCGCTTTTCCTGCCAGTTGTTTACTTGCCAGCCCGATGACTTTTCCCATGTCTTTTACGCTCGTAGCGCCGCTTTCGGCGATGATCTGGCGCAGGGTCTCGTCCAGTTCGTCCTGCGTCAACGGCTTCGGTAAATAGCGCTCAATGACGGCAATTTCTTCCCGTTCGGTGACTGCGAGGTCTTCGCGCCCCTGCGTTTCAAAGATGGCTAACGAATCTTTCCGCTGCTTAACCAGTTTCTGGAGCATTTTGATCTCCATTTCCTCGTTCAGCTCGACTCCGCTGCCGTCCGTTTTTTGCAGCAAAATAGCAGATTTAATGGCGCGGATCCCGCGTAGCGCCATTTGATCTTTTGCCCGCATGGCGTCTTTGAGGTCGGCGTTGATTTTTTCTTCTAAGGGCATGGTTCTGGCTGATGATTATGGTTGAACGTATTTATTTAACGATCTCTTAAAGTGCAAAAATACAAAAAGAAAACATCCTCTTTTGTATCTTTGGCTTTTTGACGTGCAAATTTAACTGACGAATGAATATACGGAATATTTCCTGCTTTTTTCTGCTTTCCCTTTTCTGCGTTTCCTTTACCGCCGCCCAGCGAACTACCAAGCCGCGCATTATCGTCGGCGTCGTAGTGGACCAGATGCGATACGACTATGTATACAAATATTGGGACAAATACTCTAACGACGGCTTCAAACGCCTCCTGCGCGATGGGTTTTCTTACGAAGACATGGAATATAATTACGCGCCCACCGTCACCGGCCCCGGCCACGCCGCCGTTTATACGGGCGCCCCGCCGGCCGTTTCGGGCCTCGCCAACAACGAATGGTACGACCGGACGCTTAAAAGAATGGTCTACGTTTGCGACGACAGTACTGTCCAGAAGGTCGGCGCGCCCGGCGACAATGGCAAAATATCGCCCCGCAAACTGATCGTCACCACCGTCACCGATGAACTGAAACTCTTCTCCAACCGGCGCGCTAAAGTGATCGGCGTTTCTTTGAAAGATCGCGCCTCCATTCTTCCGGCAGGTCACTTGGCCGACGCCGCTTATTGGTTCGACAGCCCTTCGGGCGCTTTCGTCACCAGTACTTTCTACCTGAACCAATTACCGCAATGGGTCCAGGATTTCAATGCCCGCAAACAACCCGACGCCTATTTGTCCAAAACCTGGACGCCCCTTTTGCCGGTTGACCAATACGCGGAAAGCGCCCCCGACGCCAGCCCCTTTGAACGGCCTTACGCCGGAGCGGGTGCACAGCCCATTTTCCCGTATGACCTCCCTAAAATCCGAGGCGCCTCGACCGGCTACGACCTGCTTACCCAAACGCCCTACGGCAACGCAATCGTTACCGACTTCGCCATTGCCGCAATGGACAATGAAAACATGGGTTCGCGCGCCAACATGACCGATTTTTTGGCCATGAGCTATTCTTCGACGGATATCATCGGCCATCAGTTTGGCCCCGACGCCGTCGAAATCGAAGACGTCTATTTGCGCCTGGACCTCGAGATTAAAAAACTCCTCGAATACCTCGATAAAAAATACGGCAAGGACAACGCGCTCCTTTTCCTCACCGCCGACCACGCCGCTGCCCATAATCCCGGCTACTTGCAATCGCTCAAAGCCCCCGCCGGATATTTCGATTCCAAAACCCTGCGCGATTCTTTAAAGGGATTTTACAAACGCCAGTTTGGAAGATCTGATCTGCTTGAATTTTATGAAGGCCTGCAGGTATATATCAACGCCGCCAAAGTTGCCGACGCCCAACTTTCCATGACCGACGTCGCTAAAGCGACCGCCCAATACCTTCGCCGGTTCGCGGGCGTCCAGGAAGTCTACACCGCAGAAGACCTCCGGAATGGAAACTCCGTCAATCCTTTTTTCGGGAAAATGCAACTGGGTTACGCTCCCGGACGTTCGGGCGACGTATTCATTCTTATACAATCCGGCTGGCTCGACGCCCCCGCCGGTTCAAAAGGAACTTCTCACGGAACCGTTTATCACTACGACGCGCACGTTCCGATGCTTTGGTATGGCTGGAAAATTAAACCCGGAAAATCGTATGAAAGCGTTCACATCACCGATATTGCGCCGACAGTTTCCGCTATTTTGCAAATTATGGCGCCGAGCGGAAGTATTGGGCATGTTTTAACGGAAATTGTGCCGAAGTAAATGAAATGGAATAAACGAAAATAACATAGGGCCTCTAAAAATTAACTTTAGAGGCCCTACCTATGTTAATGAAGCAGGATAATTTCTATGTATGCTTCTTTTCCGAAGGAAAGAATTTATGCTCGGCGTCTAAGAAAACGATATAGAAAATATGACCTTCAATCGGCCCTGTTGACCGCCCCCTTACTAACTTTTTTGTTTTTGGAACTCATAGTATAGCTCAGAACTAAATTTCTCGGCCAATGAGGTCTCAACGTTATTCTCAATTTTTTTCCTTTTCCTTGTTTTCAGTCAATAATCTTATGGCTGTTTCGATACTTTCTTTTTGGTTTTTTATTTGGATAGTCGGTAAATAGTCTTCTCTAGGAAACCCGCTAACCGTTTGTAACTGCACGCAAGGAAACGAAAACGGTATTTTGATTTCCGGCGTTTCAAATGTAAATATTTCACCTAATAATCCCGCCATTTTTGTTCCAACAATAGTTCCTCGTTTCATCGCGTCAAATCCTATTGCAATACCTTCCCCCATACTGCTCGTCCAATTTCCAACCAAAACAATAAGCGGTTTTGTATAAATTTTTTGCCTCGGTGAAACCAATTCTAAGGTTGTTCTTTTTATTCCTGTTTCTCTTTCTTCAGCTATGTATAAGTGTTTTTGATAAGGCGTCTCTTTATCTATAAATCTCCCCATCATTGCCCTTGCAATTATAGACGTCCCGCCGCTTGGGGTTTCTCTTAGATCTAAGATAAGCCCGTTTGTATTAAATAAACTGTCTAAGGATAAGTCAAAATTTTTTATCAAGTCGTCGTTCCCTAAAGAGTTGTTTATTTTTATATACCCAATATTTTTTTTTAATTTTTCCCGCTCAAGCGTAGTTGAATAATTACTTTCCGTTTTATTGGCTATCGTATCTGGAAAATAATCTTTTGTCGTATTATTTATACCTACAGTTATTTTTCTTTTCCTATTGTGCGTGCCTGCCAAAAGCATATTTGCAGCATATTCAAAAATGGTTATGTCATAACTTGAAATAGATTTAGGTAAATAGAGTTTTATGGCCTCATTTATGGGCTGGCTATTAAAACCTACTATTTGCATTCCCTTTTTTAAACCGCACATATCGGAATTAAAGTTTTCTCTTACCTCGTCTATAATGAAGTTTCCATTTTTGTAAATTATTTTCAAATCTGAACCTGTTGGAATTAGTCTGTTTGAATCATCCGTATTTGTATTTAGAAAATTATGTCCATTATATAGTTCATTAAGCGTTTTTTCAAGTATTTGAATAAAGCTATTTCTCGTAGTACAAGTATCAACCAAAGGTTCGTAAATTGATTTTACATTTTCCCAATTGGTTTTTTGTTTATCAAAATAAGCATAGTTATTTTTGATTGTTTTGTAATAAAAGTCAAAATCTTTTTGGTATGATGTCTGAGTGAATGCATGCGTTAAAATAGACGTAAATAAAAGGAAGGTTATTATTTTTTTCATTGTGAATTATGTTTAGGTTTGCCAAAACTACCGCTAATAAAGAAATCCCTGTGCATATGGGGAATAGTTATCATGTTCCATTCCTCTGTTCAATAAAATTTTTCACCATCTGGATTAAAACGCCGACGTCTATTAAGGCGCTTCCCAATCTTAGGGAAAATTTTAACTAAAATTAAGGGGTTATGAATGTGATTTAAAGATACTATAAATTGTGTACAACGTCCCATATAATTGCCCAGACCCTGTTTCTTACTTTATTATTTCTAATTTCTTAATTATCGGTTGTTTTCCTGGCGTTTGGATGGAAACAAAATATATCCCATTCCGAAGCGCCGACAGGTCCAGCCTGGGCGGTTCAGCGTCCGCATTGCCTATTTTTTTGACCGACAATACTTTTCCGGCCAAGTCGCAGATGGTCAGCGTTACGGCCTTGCCGATGTAATCAGTCAGATCAACAAACGCTTCGCTTTCGGCGGGGTTGGGGGAAATGGTCGTTGCGAATGTGTTTTCTACTTCTATTTGCCGCGCCGCCGACACGCGGGAAGCTCCGTCGGTAAAAATGGCGCGGACGCGATAGTAAAAGACGCCCGCTTCGGTTTCAGGCAAAGTTTCGCTCAGGAAATGCACGGACGCGTCCTGGCCGGTCGTAACCTCTCTGATGCGGACAGTTTGAAAAACGCCCGTTTCATCCGTTTTTTCAACGGTAAAGCGATTGGTTTTATACATTTCGTTGCTCGTCCAGTATAATTTTGTAATGTCCAATCCGCGACGGGCGGAAAGTTCCAAAATAGGTTGGATGGCCGCCGAAGCGGTGGGAGCGCCGCAGGTTGTTTCATTCAATAATTTAAAACCAAAACCTCCGGCCGTTCCATTGCTCAAAGCAATTAATCCGCTTGCGCCCATAACGTCCGTATTTTGCTGATTAGCCCCAGTCCCGATTTGAAACGCCGAATCGCGTTTGGTTACGGTCAGCGTTTGTCCGCCGATGGTCAAAGTCCCTGTCAGCGCCGGGTAATAAAACCAGTCGGCGCTCGACGAACTTGCAGAAAGACAAAAACCTTTTTTCGCGCCTTCCGTGGGCGCGGTCGCCGTCCCGCCGCTCCAGGTCAGGTCCGCCGTTACGGGCGCCCAGTTTTGATCCCGGAAAATCCCTTTTAGCGTGGCCGTCGTTCCGTTGCGGGTAAACGTTAGTTGGTCGGCGTGGTAGTTGACGGTCTGACCGTTGACCGTTAAAAACAATGCATAAGGCGCGTAATTCCTGACGCCGCATATATCGTTGGTATTGGCGACCGTATAAGTTTTACAATTGGGTGGAGCCGCCGCGCCCGTAATTTGCATGGGCGCGTAGATCGTATTATTATTTTCGTTGGATTCTGCCACTGAGTTGTTCCGGTCCGCTTTCAAAATCAAATAATAAGCGCCCGTTCCAACTGCCGACGGAATATAAATCGAACCGCCGACGCCCGCTACCGTCCCAACCGCTGTAACGCCCTGGCTGATGACGCCAACGTCCAGATCATCGGCGCTTAAAATCGTATCTTTCGATAAGTATGCGCCGACGACGAAACCCGTCGAAGCGGGCGCGGTTCCTATATTTTTGAGGTCTACCGTATAATTTAGCGAAGCGCCCGCCGTCGCGCTCGCGGGCGCGTTCAGATTGGCAAGAGTTAAATCGGGCTGTCCTGAAGCGCCGCCGGCGATATTGACCGTATAATCTTCAACTTCCCCTTTATCAAACGCTTCGCAGGCCGTCGGAGCGCCGGCAGTTTTTAGTGAAATCCGCATCCTGGTATTTCCTAAGGTCGCAGTAGCGGGAATAATTATATTGGCGGCGCTGGAGTTCCGGTCGCCCGAAGCCGCCAGCTCCGACGCTTCAAAAATATTATTTTGGTTATAGTCGATCCAAACCGCCCAAGCCTGCGTACCGTTCGAGGGATCGCCCGCCCAGCTAAATCCTTTGGTCAGCGTCAGCGGATACGCCTGCCCCTGTTTGACGACGGCGACCTGGCTCGTAAAATCGCCGTAACCTTCTTTACCCGAAGGATTGTTGACGTTGGAAAATTGAACGCCGGCGATCCATTCGGTCCATGGCATGACGCTTTTGGAAGCGCAGTAATGTGCAGGAACGGAGAAAGGAATCACATGGATCGTAAAATTACAGGCCGAAGCGTTGTTTTTTGTGTCCTTCGCAACATAGCCAACGATATTATCGCCTGTAGAAAGAACGGCGCTGCCTACAGGAGCGCCGGCGTTCGCTTGTTGCGTTCCATTAACCGTAAGCGATATAGCGGGCGCGGCGGTACAATTGTCAGAAACGGTCGGAGCCGTCCAATTTATCGTTCTGGACTGTTCGCCGGAAACCAGTTGAACGGTTGAATCTTTTGGGCAATTAGCAAAAACAGGCGCCATTTTATCCGTGTCGCAAGGGGAGCCGCCGGTTCCGGCAATAATATTAATGGTATAATCTTCTACTTCTCCTTTGTCAAACGTTTCGCAGGCGGTTGGAACTCCGGCGGTTTTCATCGAAATCCGCATCCGTGTTTTACCTAAGGGCGCCGAAGCAGGGATGACGATATTAGCCGTAGAAGTATTCCGGTTTCCTGAAGCGACCAATTCCGTCGCGTCGAACACATTGTTTTGGTTGTAATCTATCCAGGCCGCCCAGCTTTGCCCGGCATTGGAAGGATCGCCCGCCCAACTAAAACCTTTAGTAATATTCAACGGATAAGTTTGTCCCTGTTGAACGGTGGCAGTCTGAGCGGTAAAATCGCCGTAGCCTTCTTTGCTCGACGGGTTGTTCAGATCGGCGAATTGAACGCCCGCAATCCATTCTGTCCACGGCATGTTTGCTTTGGAAGCGCAATAATTGTTGGCGCCAGTTGAAGCGCTCACCGTGACCGTAAAAGAACAGGTCGATTTATTATTGGCCGCATCTGTAGCGCTATAAACCACGGACGTCGTTCCAACTGGGAAAAAGCCGGGGTTATAATTGCCGGTCAGCGAAACGGAACTACAATTATCGGTTGCCGTCGGCGGCGTCCACGTTACTTGCGCTCCGCAATTTGCTCCTGTGCAGGCGGCAGGCAGGGTTTGCGTTATATTTTGCGGGCAATTGGTGAAGACGGGGGGCATAATATCGTTGGCGCAGGGGTCGGCAGACGGAATAGTTACGATAAAAGAGCAGGAACTCACGTTATAGGATAAATCCCTGGCATAATACGTGATGGTGTCGACGCCCGGCGAACAATATAAATAATAAGGATTGCCGTTATTTATATCGGGCGGATTCAAACCGATGGACCCCCTTTTTGCGCCAACAACCGTGATCGCCGAAGAGCAATTATCGTAAGCGGCCGGTAAACTAATGGACTGAGCCGAGCAGATCGGAGGATGCGCCGCGCTAACCGTCAGGTTGCCCAGACAATTTGTAATGACCGGAGGCGTCGTATCGGTTAAACAAGGATAGTCAACAACGGATGGATTTAACGAGAGCGATTTGAGCTCAACCCCGGTCAGCGCGGTCGAATTCGGACTATCGCCCGCGCCCATATAAAGGGTGTTATTGAACGCAAGTAAATTATTATTCAAATTATCTGCCTGACCAATAATTTTGATCTTGCCTTTTATCAAATCTGGCTCAAAAAAAGTTGTCTTAGTTTCTGAAATATCGGTCAGATATATCCGGCCGCCGATATTTACAGCGGTTAAATTGATTGAAGGGGCAGTAATATTGAAAATGCGTTTAAAAGCCGGCGTCGAATTATCAATTTTCCAAATACTAAAATTGTTACCAAAAGAGGCGGTCAAAAAAAGAGAATCGCTGATGACTATAGGTATGAATGTAATATTGCTTTTATCTACCGGCGTCAGGGTAACGGTTCCCGCCGCAGAGCCGTCTGTTTTCCAAAGGATGTTTGTATTGGGTATTTGAAAATAAATCTCATTCCCTAATTGTCCGAGTACCTGCGCCCCCTGACAATTAAGCGCCAGAACTTGGCGCTGACCTTGCGGGTTAAATTGTAACAAAGTATCTTTATAAACGCAAATCAGGTTATCTTGAATAACGCCCAATCCTTTAACGCCTAAACCTTTAGCAAAATAATCTATATAAGGGAGATACGGAGTCATAAAAAATGCCGCGCTATCGCTTAGAGAAATAACCGAGCTGGCTTGGGTAAAAGTAGGGGCATATACGTCCTTAATAATATACGTCTTGGCGCTTCCGGGAAGTACGACGGCGTCATAATTGGACATATTCGTATCATACCCCTGATTATTGGTAACTCCTATGGTTTTCAGGCTTCCTTTTTCCCCGGAACTTCGATAGAGAACTTTTTCTACGCCGGAAGAAAGCGTAGAGTTAATTTTTATAGAAATATACAGATTTCCTTGAGCGGTATAAAAATCGTCGAACCTGGCCTCGTAATAAGATGGAATGTTACTCGCCAATGTGTCTATCAAAGACGCCGAAATTCCGTCGGGCGAACTCCAGAGCGTTACAAAATTGGTCGTCGCCATGATAAAATAAACCTTCCCGTTGAGCATAACGGGTTTCGTCGGGTATCCGTAACCTGCCAGCGACGGCGAAAAAGGCGCCAAGGCAGTTCCCGCGCCCGTACCGTCGGTGACCCACAAATTATTGTTAGCAGAGAAAAATATCTTACCATTGGCTAACTTAATAAAGTTAGCCGGGCTCGAACCCCCCGGCCCCGGATTAATATCCTTTACCAGCGTCGCCTGCGGAAGGGTTTGGGCGGAAAGACCGGTAAAAAACAGACAGGCCAATAAAAAAAACAGTGAGCGGGACATATAAGAGGAGCCCATAGGTAAAGTTTTTGTGGAACAGAAAAGTGGCGGAAAAGCGCGGAGGAAATACAAAAATAAACCCTTTTCAGACGGCGGCGCGAGTTAAGGGCAGATTTGGAGCAAAATACGGCATTCGCGGTAGAAATCAAATGATCTAAAAATAAAGCATGTGGGAGCTAGCCGGCTAAAGCTAATAAACCATGTATATTTAGTTAAGATTTTGTTAAAATAGAATATCAGACCCGTTCAGCAGTTTTAAAATCAAGCGCTAATAAAGTCTGGACCTCCAAAAAAACTGCTTTGATCCGTTTGGGATCGGGTTACAAAGGCGCGCCCCTATTTCTTACTTCATAACTTCCATTAACTACGACCGTATGAAAAAATTAGTCTTTGTTTCTATTATTTCCATTTCTTTTCTGGGAGGCACAGGCCAGCGCGGCTGGTCGCAATGTATTAACCGTTTCGACTTGATCGGCAAGCCCTGCGGCGGAACCATTGAAACGGCCGTTCCTTTTTTAAGGATCATCCCCGACGCGCGTTCAGCTGCGATGGGCGACGCCGGGATTGCGCTTTCGGCGGACGCTAACGCGATGCATTTCAACGCTTCCAAACTGGCGTTTGCCGAAGACCGTTTGGGCATAGCCATTTCTTATACGCCGTGGCTGCGTAATTTGGGGTTCAAAGATATTTATTTATCAGATTTAGCCGGGTTCTTTCGATTTGGTAAAAATGAAAACCGCCAACAGGCGATTGGATTTGAAGTAAAATATTTTTCACAGGGTGAGGTCCAATTGACCGATGAAATGGGCAAAATAATAGGATTATCCTATCCCCGGGAGGTAGAAACAGCTTTTTCTTATACGCGCCAACTTAATTCGTCGCTGGCGTTGGGCGTTACGGCAAAATATATTTACTCCAACCTGACGTTTGGATTTAAAGGATATGGAGGAATAGACTTCATTCCTTATGCCGACTCCTGGGCCGGGGATTTTTCGATGACCTATAAAAATCTTTCCTTGCGGGTGGACAACCGTCAAATTTAATGCTGGGTCTTGCCATTACAAACATTGGCGGTAAACTTTCCTATTTTTATTCGTCCGGTTTTTTGCCGGCCAATTTTGGCCTCGGCGCGGCCTGGCGTATTCCCTTTAATTTTTCGAACTCCATTACGTTCGCGTTCGATTTCAACAAGTTATTAGTACCTTCAACGGATTCGACAGGCAAGTGGCGTAGAATTTCACCCATCGCCGGTATTTTTGATTCTTTTACAACCTTGCCGGGCGGGTTCAAAGAACAAATCCAGGAAATCAATATTTCTGCGGGCGTCGAGTATTGGTTTCGTAATTTGATCGCCCTCCGCGCCGGCTATTTTTATGAAGACCCGAACAAGGGCGGCAGAAAATATTACACCTTCGGCGACGGTATTCGATTTAAAGGGTTGGGGCTTAATATTGCTTATTTATTGGACGACTCCGCTTATTATGGGACTGGCGGGGAAGGGCTGGATCATACCATTCATTTCACAGCGGCTTACCATTTTGCGGCGTCCAAAACCAAAATATAAACTTTTGTAGGAATATTTCTGCATTTGTTCCACGTGGAACAATTTTCCTTTCGTTTGTAATGACGTCGTCCCTCGTAGGGACATGTCGTGACCATTCCCTACGAGGGACGACGCGCGGTAAATTTTCTTCGCAAGGGAAGGGGCGGCATATCCCTATACCGCGTCAGTCGCGATAAATCGCGTCTCTACATAATTTTTGATATTTAATTATCTTTGCGCTTTCCATTCATTCAACCAACTTTCGAAGATGCGCTTATACAGCACCAATAATAAAGACCGGTTTTTTACCCTTAAAGAAGCCGTTTTAAAAGGACTGCCCGACGATAACGGCCTTTTTATGCCCGAACATATTCCGGCGCTGCCCAATAAATTTATAGCGCAGTTGAAAGATTATACTTTCCAGGAAATCGCGTTCGAGATCGCCAAGACCATGATCGGCGACGCCATTCCGGCGGCAGACCTCAAAGAAATTGTCGAACGCGCCATTGATTTCCCCGCCCCGCTGGTCGCGCTTGGCGACCGTCGGTACGTGTTGGAACTTTTTCATGGCCCCAGCCTGGCGTTCAAAGATTTTGGCGCACGGTTCATGGCCGGGCTGATGAGCTATTTCAATCGGGGGGAATCGAAAGAACTCGTAGTATTGGTCGCTACTTCCGGCGATACGGGCGGGGCGGTGGCGGCCGGCTTTTTTGAGGTTCCGGGCGTTAGCGTGGTTGTGTTGTATCCAAAAGGGAAGGTCAGCTTGTTGCAGGAAAAACAACTAACTACCTGGGGCGGGAATATTACCGCGCTCGCAGTCGACGGAACGTTCGACGACTGCCAGGCGCTGGTCAAAAAAGCGTTCCTGGATCCGGCTTTTACTGACGTCGTGCGGCTTAGTTCGGCCAACTCGATCAACATCGCGCGGCTGATCCCTCAGATCTTTTATTACTTTGAAGCCTTCAAGCAATTGCCCGACGCAGAGCGTCCCATCGCGTTCAGCGTGCCGAGCGGCAATTTTGGTAACCTGACGGCGGGGCTGATGGCCAAAAAGATGGGGCTGCCCGTCCATCGCTTCATAGCCGCCACCAACGCCAACGACGTTATTCCGATCTATTTGAAAACGGGCCATTACCATCCGCGTCCTTCCGTTCGTACGCTTTCCAACGCGATGGACGTAGGAGCGCCCTCTAATTTTGCGCGTATGGTAGACTTATATAGTTCCACGTGGAACATAATGATGGATGAAATTATCGGCTATGCTTTTAACGACGCGCAAACCGAAGCAGGCGTTAAAGAAGTTCTGGCAAAGTATGGATATCTGATAGACCCGCACGGCGCGATTGCCTATTTGGCGCTCAAAGACTGGCAGGAAAAAAACGACGCGGCAGGGATTATCTTGGAGACGGCGCATCCGGCAAAGTTTGTAGAGGACGTGGAGCGCATTGTTCAACAACCGGTCGAAATTCCGGCGCGTTTGGAAGCGTTACGCGAAAAAACAAAAACCTCGACGGAGATAGGCATAGATTATGAACCGTTTAAAAAGTTCTTATTAAACCGGTTTGGCGGAGACGGACTTTAAGGTCAATAAATATAATTTTAACACAATCGTTATACTTCTGTTAAACAGAAAGTTGCGAAGTAACCTTCGACAATATGCAAAGTCCAAATTGCGTCTTTACGACGATATTTAATAAAATTAAAATTAGCATTCAAGATGAAAAAAGTTCTTTTAGTAGCCGGCATGGCGCTTTGCTTTGGTCTAACCGTTAACGCTCAAACGTCGACGTCCGCTCCTACGACGACCTCAGCGGCTCCTATGGTAAAAAAACACCACGACGGAGATAAAATGAAAACAGCGTTGGGCTTGACGGACGATCAGGCGGCTCAAATCAAAAATATGAAGATGGACGCCAAAATGCAGGCTGAAAATCTGAAGTCCGATTCTACGATGAGCAAAAAAGCTAAACACGCTAAAATGAAAGAGTGGAGCATGGCGAACGACGAGAAAATGAAATCTATTCTGACCGCCGACCAATATACAAAATGGACGGCCATGAAAGCGGATAAAAAAGACAAGCGCAAAGAGTGGAAGAAAGTCAAAAAAGATGACGCTCAGAAATAATCTTTTTGTAACGAGCTATCGAGAAAACAGGAGCTGCCCCCATCGGAGGCAGCTCTATTTTTTTATAGGACGGGAGCAGCCCGCGCCGACCGGCTTCTCGCCAAATGTTATAGTTATGTTAAAATATGGGTATCTGAGATTTTGAAATATAAAAACCCCGTACAACCGGCGTATTCAATTTCTATTCTTTATTTTAATCAAAAAGTTTTCAAGATGAAAAAAGTTCTTTTATTCGCAGGTTTCGCGCTTGGATTAGCCTTATCCGCTAACGCGCAGGCGCCGGCTTCCTCCGACAAGCCGATGATGGACGACAAAATGGCCGGCCACGACAAAATGATGAGCCACGACAAAATGACCGGCCGGCACGGCATGGACAAAATGAAAAAAGATTTAGGCTTAACCGACGACCAAGCCGCTAAAATGAGCGCCATTATGATGGAAACGAAAAGCCAGGAAAAAATGATTCACAACGACGCCGCCATGAGTAAAGACGACAAAATGTCTAAAATGAAAGAATGCAAAATGATGTGCCAAGATAAGGCGAAAGCTGTCCTTACTCCGGACCAGTACACAAAGTATATGGCTATGCAAAGCAAAATGAAAGGCGGCCATAAAATGGATAAGATGGACAAAATGGAATAAGACCACGTCCAGAACTAATATCTTCGGACGCCGTTTTACAGAAAACATAGCCGCCCCTTTGAAAGGGGCGGCTTTTTTATTTGTGCTTTAATAAAACGGGCTGGCGCTATCTTTTTAAGAAAAGAGTGAGGCGTAGTTAAGTATTTTAGTATTTTTGGACAAATAAGTTAAAACTATATTAAAGCGCTGTGGATCATGTAAACTTTATGGTTTT
>JBBRMZ010000047.1:0-25063 GCA_038230555.1 Chitinophagales bacterium | reverse complement strand
GGAGGCGCAAGCCCTTTTTTTTCATAGGCGCTGTTCTTTGCAGCGTCACCCTATTTTTCTACCCGTTCAGCAGCAGCCTTTGGATGGCCGCCGGTTTACTCTGGATTTTAGACGTCGGCAACAACACGGCGATGGAACCCTACCGCGCTTTCGTCGCCGATAAATTACCCCCCAGCCAGTACGCGACAGGTTTTTTATCGCAAAGCTTTTTTACCGGTCTGGGCATTACGCTGGCCAATATATCTTTATTTATTTTCCAGAAAACATTTCCGGAAAGCGCGGGAAAAATCCCTGCTTGGGTATACGGGTCTTTCTTTTTAGGCTCGTTTTGTTCTATTGCTTCGGTTTTATGGTCAATCTCTACAACGCCTGAAATTCCGCCAACGCCAGAAGAACTGGCCGTGCTGCGGGCAAATAAAAAAGGCATTTTTCAACCGTTTATAGAAATTGCTCACGCCATTAAAGACATGCCGCCTGTTATGTGGCGACTTGCGGTAGTATATCTTTTTCAATGGTATGCTTTGTTCTGTTATTGGCAAAACGCCTCTCAAAGTATCGCACAGTCGGTTTGGCATACTTCCCCGGAGGCCAATAAAAAAATGTATGAAGTAGCGGTCGGTTGGACGGGGTTGGTAAACGGCTGGTATAACATTGTTACTTTTTTGTCTGCATTCGCTTTGGTCGGGCTGGCCAATAGATACACGCCAAAACTGGTTCACATGAGCTGTTTGGTCTTAGCCGGAGTAGGTCTGCTGATTTTTCCGCACATTGAAAATAAATACCTGTTGTTTGCCCCGATGACGGGCTTTGGGATTGCCTGGGCCAGTATGATGGGGATTCCTTATTTGATGGTGGTGAGCGAAATCCCGAAGGAGCGATACGGGGTTTATATGGGCGTGCTTAATATGATGATCGTGATCCCTATGATTTTACAGGGCCTGACTTTTGGTTTTATTTTGAAATATGGCCTGAACAACGATCCGGGGAGCGCGATTACATTTGCCGGCGTTTTCCTATTGCTTGCCGCAACCGCAACCGTGTTTATAAAATCCGTTCCCATAACGGAACCAATTTTGACGCCCGCAGCGGCCGGGCATTAAAAAAACAGCGGATTGACTTATCAAAGTTAGCGCCTGGATGAAAATTTTAAAATTCGACAACGGCTTTAATTACTTTTTCTTCAGGTAAATAAAGTTGGGTAAACGTCTCATGCAGCGTCTCAAAACGCAACCGATGGGTAATAAATCCGTCGATATTGACCAGGCCCGCTTGTAGTAACCGGATCAGGTTGGTAAAATCACAGGCAAGCGCGTTCCTGGAAGATTTTAACGTGATCTCTTTGCGATGAAAGAGGGGGTCGTGAAAGGTTATATCGCCAATAAAAAGTCCGATATAGACAATGGTTCCGCCCGGTGCAATATAGTTAAAGCATTTCTGCATAGATTCTTTTGACCCCGTAGCGTCTAAAATAATGGTCGGCAAACCGCCTTCAAAGGCCGTTCTTAACAGCGCCTCGACCGGTTCCCGGAACAGGAGCGGCGTAACCGACGGAAACTTTTGAGCGACAAATGCTAAGCGGTTTTCATTGACGTCCAGGACGCTTACTTTTGCTGCTTTGAGCGCCGCCATAGCGCATACCCCAAGACCAATCGGCCCCGCCCCAACAATTAACACTTTATCGTCGGGCTGGATTTCAGCCCTTTCCACTGCATGGCTTCCGATAGCAAGGGGTTCGATCATAGCGATTTGGTCGGGCGTTAATTCGTTGGCGGGAAATACCAGATGGGCGGGAACAGTGATAAATTCTTGCATGGCCCCATCTTCATGGACGCCAATCACGCTGAGCGCGCTTCCGCAATTTGGTTTCCCCCGGCGAACTGCCTGATCTTCTTCGCGGTTGCGATATGGCATGACGGCGCACAGGTCGCCGATTTTTAAATGCGTTACGTCGGCTCCTAATTCAACCACTTCGGCGGCAATTTCATGCCCTAAAATACGTGGATAGGTGAAAAATGGCTGGTCCCCATGGAAGGCGTGCAGGTCGGTTCCGCAAATTCCCAACCGATTCATTTTTAGTAAAACTTCATGATCTAAGGGCGATTTTGGGTATTCCTTATCGACTGGTTTCAGCGCGCCTATTTTTTCGAGAACTACAGCTTTCATTTAACCCATTTAAATATCGCCTTTCTTTTTATATTCGGTTGTTAGCTTTATGCTTCACCGGTAGCCAGATTTCTTCTTCCGATTGGTCGTCGTTCACTTTGTATTTCTCACCCAATATTTCAAAATGCGGTCTTTTATCCAATAAGTAACCGGATTTTGGAAGCCAGTCAAAAAATATATACCGAAACGTGGGAGCAAAATTGGCGGAAGTCCCGGTATAGTGAAAAACGGCGTACAGTCCGCCGGGGATTGTAAAAGGCTCCATTTCGTCCGGGATATGTTCAAAATCTTTAACCTCGACGGACGCCCATTTTTCAAAACGGGTATCGACGGTTATCTCTTTGAAGTCCAGGTTTTTCTCATAGACCTGAATGCACAAAACGTCCGTTGAAACGGCTCCCTGAATTTCTTTCCGGCGCGGCATAAAACTACGAAAAAGCGTAAAGGTTTGATCTTCCTTTACGCTCATGGTCAGGCGTTGACCGATCAGTTTCTTCTCCGTTAAAACTTCTATTCTTGGCGTCATATCGTAGCCTTCTACTTTCAGCGGTCAGCTTTTTTTTACCGGTTAGTAGGCTAAACTTTCCGCTCTTTTTTTACTCGCTTTAACTGTCGCGTTTTCCAGATGAAAAGCCGGTATGGGCCGTATCCAACCGCGCGTATCTTTGATGGTACCGTCCCGTAACCCGGTGATTTCGTTTTTCAACAACTGCCCGACCGGACCGTTATCCACTAAAGGAAGTTTCATCGTCAAATCGCGGTAAGTAATTTCGGAAATAGGCGAAACGACCGCCGCCGTGCCGGCCCCGAACGCTTCCTGCAAAGTTCCGGCATGGTAAGCCTCGACGATCTCGTCAATAGTGATTGGGCGCTCCTCGACGGGAATATTTCTTTCGCGAAGGATTTGCAAAAAAGAATCGCGGGTAATTCCTTTCAAAATGGCGCCGTCGGTTGCAGGCGTCCATGCTTTTCCATTGACCACGAAAAACAAATTCATGGTGCCAACTTCCTGGATATATTTTTTATTAGCTCCGTCCATCCACATGATCTGGTCGTAACCGGCTTCTACGGCCAGCTTTGCAGGGAGCAAAGAAGCGGCATAGTTGCCCGCCGTTTTGGCTTCGCCGATCCCTCCGGCCACTGCGCGGACATACGTTTCTTCCACTTTCAACCGGACCGGAGCGCTATAATAAGGCCCGGTAGGTCCGGTCATAATAATAAACTGGAATTTTTTACCCGGGCGAACGCCGAGGAATTCGTCTGTGGCAAACATGACCGGACGGACATATAAGGAACTGCCTTCCGTTTTTGGTATCCATTGTTTATCCAGATCGATCAATTGCTCCATGGCGTCCATGAAGACGTCCGCCGGGAACGGCGGCATGGCCATTCTAAGCGCCGAGAGGTTCATCCGCTCGATGTTTTTATCGGCCCTGAACAATGCGGGCGTACCGTCGTGCAAAACGGAGGCTTTTAACCCCTCGAAAATGGACTGACCGTAATGGATCGCTAAATTAGCGGGATGAAGTTTCAGGTAGCCAAACGGAACGATCTGGAAATTCTGCCATTTACCGTTATCATATTCCGCGAGGAACATGTGGTCGGAAAACGTTTGTCCAAAAGGCAAATGGTTGAAATTGGTTGCCGCCAGTTTAGACTTTTTGGTCTGGCGAACCTTTATGGAGTACTTCATGTCGGATGGTTTATATTTGCTAAATTGGCTGCGGCCGAATTGCTACAGTGATGATATATAACGGTACGGCTTTGAACGTACAAAGTTCAAAATATTTTACGGAAAAGTCAAGGCGTTTTAGAATTATCTATTTATGCGGGTTAAATAATGGCGTAAAATATCCAAGCATGGCCTGTTGGTAGCCGCATCCGTTGCCAGGCCTGGCTCGTAAAAAATGCCGTCAGGCACGGCCTGTTGGTAGAAACTATAACCGCCTCAATCATCGAAATGCCGTTAGGCGCGGCCAGTCAGTAGCCGCTTTTTAATATGGTCCGGCTGTCAACGGCCAACGATCATTTAAAAAATATAGGCGATAAAATCGCTCATAATCTCTATCTTTGGCATAAAATATAATTTGGAAACTTCCTTTTTTAATTTCCCCGTTTATGCCGTTCCAGACGCTGAAATCGCCCTATCTAAACTTGTAGGGAAAAATGAACGCAAGATATTGGTCGCGGTAAATTCGGAACAATGGAAGCAGGATGAGATTTTTTTGAACCGTATCTTCGACGCCGCCGGCGTAAATCTGCCGAATGACGGGCTGATCCTTGCTTCGGATTCGTCAAAACTAAAGCCTTCTTTTTCACAGATAGCGGGCGTCCATGACGTACAGTATGTTTTTTTATTTGACGTATCGCCGCCGGAGGTAGGAATACAGGCAAATTTTCCGCTAAACGCGTCGACATCCTGGAATAAAAGGTTCTTCTACGTTTCAGCGGCGCTAAAAGAAATCGAACAATCAACGGAATTGAAACGCCCGTTATGGGATTTCCTCAGGGCCGAGTTCCTGAAAAAATAGTTAGGCCATTTTAGCGGGACTAATGATCGCTTTCGGATAATCCACCCCGATTTTTAAATGTATATTGGCCATGTCGACATCCGACAGCAAATCCAGCCGGTAAATGCGGTCTGCGGGCGCTTCGGACAGTTCCGGCAGCCAAAGTTTTGCGTAGGCCCCGTCGGGATCGTAGCGTAGCGCCTGGGTCACGATGTTGAAATGCCGGTTTTCCCTCGGGTCGCTGCCGACGCCGGCAATATAATTCCAGTTGCCGTAGTTGCTGCACGGATCATAATCGACGAGCATGGACTCAAAATATTCGGCGCCCATTTGCCAGTTAACATGCAGATCTTTGACCAAAAAACTGGCGACGTTCTGGCGGCCCCGGTTGCTCATAAAGCCCGTCAGTTTCAATTCGCGCATATTGGCGTCGATAAAGGGCAGCCCGGTTTTTCCCTCCGTCCATATTTTCAGCAGCTGCTCGTCGTTTTTGAGCGTTTTATCGGGTTTGCCCAAAGTTCCCCCCGCGTCAAAAATCTTAGCTCCGTGCTTTTTGCCTATGAGCCGGAAAAAATCCCGCCAGAGCAGTTCAAAGAACAGCCAATAAGTAGATTTATTGTCGCCCCGTTCCGCTTCGTACCGCTTCAGTTCGGCGTAAACCATTTTAGGCGAGAGACATCCCTGCGACAAATAAGCGGAGAATTTGCTCGAATAATTGCCGCCGATCATCCCGTTGCGCGTCTCCTCGTAGGTGTTGACGAGGTTGGATTCCCACAAATAATAATGAAGCCTTTTCAGACCTTCCGTTTCGCCGCCTTTAAAAACAATGACAGAACGCGGATCGCGCTCAAACGGTTCATAACCGAGTTCGCTTAAAGTAGGTATCGTACCTTCCTCCAGTTTGAAGGTCGCCGGCGCAATGGAGACCGGCGTTGGCAAAGGCTCGCGAACTGTTGTAATGCGCTCGGTCTCTTTCCGGAACTGGCTAAAAATATCGGGCGTTTGCGTGACCGGGAAAGGAAGATCAGAGGTATAGTAAAGCATTTTCCCTCTTGAATAACGCATTTCCTGCCCGATTGACCACAATTTTTGTTCCAGCGAATCCTGAACGCTGACTTCGTCGGGGGTGCGTTCGCGATTGCAAAAAACCCAGCTTGATTTGGATTCCGCCGCTATTTTGAACAGAATTTCTTCCGGGTTGCCGACCCGGACATATAGATTGGTTCCAAGCTTTCTTAGTGATTCTCGAAGATCCAGCACGCATTCAATGATAAATGACGCCCGGTATTTTTCTGTTTTTCGGAATCCGAACGAAGTCAATCCATTAAAGATTCGTTCGTCAAAAACATATACCGGGATAACTTCTTCACAGCTTTTAATGGCGTCCTGAAGGGCTTCGTTATCATGAACCCGCAGATCTTGACGGAACCACACTATTGCGCGTTTAGGTTTCATTGCGTGATGATTTGGATAATAAAACAAATTTTAAAGTAAAAAGATCGGGAGAAGTAAATTTACTTTAAAAGTAAAATGAGGCGCAATATAGACGGATATTCAATTAATTACGCAATTAATTTATTTTAATTTTTAATAATTATTTCTAACTGATCCAGCGCCGATTTTCCTTGGGCGCTAATAGCCGGTATTGAATCCGTCCGTCCGCAGCTACCCGTCAGTAAAGCAAAATTATCGGCAAATATTTCGTCCGGGTGGATGACATAATCGGTATTAAGCTTTTCTTTAAAAAGTCCGGGCAGGTCTTTGGTCTGTAAAGTTGTTTGCAGGCGGTTGTTGGTTAATAGTTCGACGCCCCGGACTGTATTACGGGCTTCAAAATAATTCCATGAAAGGTAATCCATGTACGACTTCTTTTTTGAGGTAAACTGGTATTCGTTGGAGTAGATCAATGGAATGGCCATTACGTTTTTGCCGTCCGCCATAGTGAGGGCAGTTACCCAGGTAAAATTGACGCCGTCGGGATTGAGCAGCAGCCTTTGATAGAGCGAGTCGTTCATCAGTAAATGCGTATTTTCCAGCTTTTTAAAACCTAATACTGCATAAAGCGCGGCTTTTTTAGCGACATGGGTACGGGTATAGATATGTCCCAATTCGTGGAGCATGGTTTTTATCAGTTCCGCTTTATTGGCCGTTTTCAATTCGTTGGAGGGAATCACAATGGTATTATCGCGGGTATAAAAAACGCCGTCGCCGTAAGGTAAACCTTTGGATTTGACTATATTTATCTCTTTGGGTAATAAATTGGAACCCAGTGAATTACAAGCGTCAAAAGCGGCGCCGAAAACTTCTGCCGTCAAGGTTTTTTCTTTTGGCGTAAAATCGGCCACGTCGCTTTTCAACAGGTTGAAGTAATCCGATAGAATTGCTTGCCGAGAAGTTTCAGGCGGATAAGCCCTGCGGAGTTGCAAAGACATATCCAAAGCGCTAACCTGGTCAAAATAATGATCTGTTTGATCGACGGTAATGATTTCTACAGCTTGTTCCCGGTTCAAAAGGCGCAGCGTACGGCTATTTGGAAAATCAATGACGTCGCCGGTCTTGCCACTACAGGAGTTAAAGGCGCAACTTATTGGCAAATATACAATGCCAACGCTGAGCATGAGAAACGCCAACCCGCGTATAAACCGGTAATTGAATTTCATTTTCATTTTCCGGCCGTTAATTTCTCAAATACAAATAAACGCCGTCAATCATTTGTGCAATCATCTGGTAATGAATAAAATGTAATTAATCCATAATTAATAACTAATGCGAATGATGGGTTAAAAACCAGCAATAGCGGTTTGACGCTGGGCTACCTTTTGCGGATATCCAACGATAAACTATTATGAATAAGCCGTTTTTGAGGCGCCTGTTAGGTCGACCTATTCCCAAACCGATTATACTCTGAGGGGATGGTTAGATATGACTCATACATGAAACACATACGGCTTGTGTACGGCTTATATACGGCTTATGTGTGACTCAGGAGGTTGACGAAAATGGATGGTTATTAAGGTTAAACGGACTTCCGAGCCGGGATTTAGGAGATAAAAGGGGCTATGCTGCCGTTGTATCCACTTCTGATTTTCGGGTCTATTGTCCCGGCGCCCTTTTTGGAATTTTTAACCCATTATCCGCATAACTACTTATTCACCCATTTTAAAACGCTTTTAGCGACTTTTTGCCCGTCCATCGCCGCCGATAAAATCCCTCCGGCGTACCCTGCTCCTTCGCCGCAGGGAAACAAACCGGCGATTTCCGGGTGCATGAGCGTTTCGCTATTCCGGGGAATCCGGACCGGGGAACTGGTACGGCTTTCGGTCCCAATCACATTGGCGTCTTCCGTCAGGTAACCGCGCATCATTTTGCCAAACTGAAGAACGCCTTGTTGCAACCTCTGGTAAATGGAATAGGGGAGGAGTTGATGCAAAGGAGCGGAAAATAATCCAGGTATGTAGGAAGAAGGCGGCAAATCGACCGAAACGCGGCGCTGCACAAAATCCGTCAGCCTTTGCGCGGGCGCTTTTTGAGAACCGTCGCCGGCGGCGAACATCGCCTGCTCGGTCTTTTGTTGTAACGCCATCGCCGCAAAAACCCCATGAGCGGCATAGGGTTTTAGGTCTTCCACCTCCACCGCGACGACCGTGCCGGCATTGGCGAATTCGGAATCGCGCCGCGACATAGACATCCCATTAACAACAATTTCGCCGGGCGCGGTTGCCGACGGAACCACTAAACCGCCCGGGCACATACAAAAACTGAATACTCCCCGCCCTTCGATCTGCGCGGTCAGGCTGTAACTGCCGGCTGGAAGGAGCGGATCGCGCGGAGATTGTTTATACTGGACCGAATCGATCAGCGCCTGCGGATGTTCAATGCGAACGCCCAATGCGAACGGCTTGGCTTCCAGTAATATTTCCTTGCTTCGCAGAAGTTGATAAACGTCGCGGGCGGAGTGACCAGTCGCTAAAATAACAGAATCAAAAAAATGTTCTTCCTGTCCGTTGACCACGAGGCCTTTAATCGTTTTTTCGTGAATGATTAAGTCGGTTACAAAAGCGCCGAAATGAATTTCGCCGCCATATTCCAAAATGGTTTTCCTGATATTAGCTACTACTTCGGGTAGTTTGTTGGAACCGATATGGGGATGGGTATCTATTAAAATATCCGTTTTAGCGCCATGTTCAACCAGCAACCGGAGGGTTTTCTCAATATTCCCCCGCTTATGCGACCGCGTATAAAGTTTGCCGTCGGAATAAGTTCCTGCGCCGCCTTCGCCAAAGCAATAGTTGGAATGCGGATTTACTTCTCCAAATTGCTGAATGGCCCGGAGGTCGCGGCGCCTTGATTGCGCGTCCTTTCCCCGCTCAAAAATAACCGGCTTCAAACCCAGTTCGATCAGTTCGAGGGCGGCAAAATAACCTGCCGGTCCGGCGCCAACGATAGCGACGGGGGTTGCCGTAGGTACTTCGCGGAAAGTAGAAAGCAGGGCCGGTTCGGCGGTTTCGGGCTCGTTTTTTTCATGGACGCCTACCCGCAGTTCAACCATGGGCCGGCGTCCGCGGGCGTCGATGGAGCGGCGCAGAATTTCTACCCTGCCTATTTCTTCCGCTGTTTTTCCTTCTGCCTGCGCCGCGCGGGCGCGTACCGCCTGATCATTGGCCGCCTCTTCGGGCGACAGTCTGAGCGCGATTTCTTTCATATTTTCATAGATCGTTCGATCTGTTTCCGGTGTCGGTCAAGGTGCATCGAGAAAAAACCGACCATGTGCCGGGCGTTCATTTTACCGGCCAGTATGTGTTTAAACAATTCTCCCTGCAATGTTTCGTCGGGCAAACTTTCCAGGTATTGATATAAGGAGTTCCTTTGCAACGCCCAGCTTTTTTTTAATTCATCCAAATGCGGATTATCTGGAAAAACGGCCAACGCCGAGGGCGCTTTTATTTTAAAACCGATCCAGTTGAAGATCTTCATCGCCCGAAACCTCGCGGCGCCTTTGAAACCGGCTTTGGGTACATGCTTATTAAAACTTAATTTTTTGCGCATATATTTTTCCGACAATTCCTCTGCGATCATTAAGTGCTGCACAACCTGCAACGGAGACCATGTGCCGGGCGCCGACTGCTTGATCAGTTTTTCTTCTGGTACCGACTGAAGGTTTTGAAACAGGTTTTTCGTTTTATTCTCTAAAACTTCCCATTCCTTTAGTACGCTTTTATTCACTGTTAGATTTTTTCATAAAATTAGAAATAAAACCAAAAATCTGCATAAAAGATCAAAGTTATTTAAAACCGGGCGCTCCTATTTTCCGTAGTTCTGATATTGAAAATTAATTTTGACTAAACGCTATATCTTTTACTTCTCTAGCCTTTAAAGCTTTCGACCCGGTATTTCAAACGCCGAATCATAAATAATTGCAAAAGCTTGACTTTTTTCCAGCGTAATTAAGTTAAATATCTAAAAAACAGGCAATATACTAACACGTTTTTAAACAGCCTGAGCTAGTAATTTCTTTCCATAAAGTCGTTCCAATTTTTTAAATAAGACTTTTATCAGATTTGTAAAAATATCGATGAATTTTAACCCAATATTGCTAAATTGTTAAGAGAAGGTTATCTTTGATTTAATTTTTGATCTTTCACTTTTTAAATAACAAATTTTGTATGAAAAAAATTTTACAAATTTTGACGTGCGTCTTGCTGACCGCTTCCTTCGCGCATGCGCAGCGAACGGTGACCGGGACGATCACAGACGCCTCCGGTCCCTTGATAGGCGCGACCGTTTCAGCTAAAGGAACTTCCATAGGCACGCAAACCGATGAAAACGGAAAATTTACGCTTGACGTGCCTGCCAGCGCTACCACTCTGGTCGTTAGTTTCACAGGCTATATTTCGCAGGAAATTTTATTGGACGCGTCGAACACCATGAGCTTAAAAATGTCGGAAAACACAAAAGCGCTGGACGAAGTAGTGGTCACCGCGTTTGGTATTCAACGAAACGAACGCTCTATTGGCGCGTCGGTCTCGAAAATTGGAAGCGCCGAACTAATCCAAGCCGCGCCTGTCAACATTGCAAGCGCGCTGAGCGGCAAAGTATCGGGCGTACAGATCAACGTGGTTAATAATGGCGTAAATCCGGGGGTCAGTATGACTTTCCGGGGGAACCGCTCGTTTTTGGGCAATAACCAAGCGTTATTGGTCGTAGACGGGGTTATTACCCCGTTAGATTATTTAACGGCCCTTAACCCGAACGACGTTGAAAGCAGTACTATTATGAAAGGGCCGAATGCCGCGGCGCTTTACGGATCAGACGCTTCCAACGGCGTTTTAATTCTTACGCTGAAAAAAGGAACCGGCCGGGATGGCAAACCTTCCATTACGTATAGTTATTCGGGGCAGGCTGAAAGCGTTTCTTATATGCCTGGCTTGCAAACTAGATTTGGACCGAACGGCGGCGAGGGGGATCCTTTCCTGGATAAAAACGGCCAGCGTTTATATGTGCCATTTGAAAACCAGAATTTTGGCCCTGCCTTCGACGGCAGCATTCAGCCCCTGGGTTACGGCGTGCAAATTCGCTCGGCAGACGGTTCTGTTCGCATTGATACGCTGAAAGTGCCTTACGCTCCGTCAAGCGGCACGGATTACCGTCGCGCGTTTTTTAATACCGGACTGACCAGCCAGCATGATATTGCGTATCGCGTGGGAACTAATGATAATTATTTTGGCGTGAGCCTCCAAAGAGTGGATAAAACAGGCATCGTTCCTAACGATAAATATTCGCGGTCAAGCATCAACGTAAAAGGGGGCAATACGGTCGGCAAATTTAACGCAAATTATGGAATTAGTTTCGCTTATGAAAATACCAATACGGCGGGCGGGGATTATTTTCAGGGACGTCCTATTTATTGGAACGTGTTGAATACCAGCGCTCACGTCCCGCTCGAAGATCCGCGACTCAAGGATATTCATAGTCCTTACGGCGACGTGAATGGTTATTATAACGCCTACTATCCAAATCCGTGGTGGCAGGTTTCGGAAGATAATTCCCGCAACAACAACGATAAATATTCGCTTCGGGGAAGCGCCGACGTGAGTTACAAATTTATCAACTGGCTGTCCGCCACTTATCGTTTAGGAGGTACAATAGTTAACAACGCCTCCAAATCGCATGTAGCAGACGTTGCTTTTTCTGATTATGCCATTACCGACCCATGGGGCGCAGGAAATATTGCTTCGTCCGTCGTCCATAGAAATGCAACCGTTACCGACCTGAATTCGGTTGGCGCCCGCGTAACGGGCGATTTGCTCGTTACCGCCAATCCTTCGTTCGGAGATTTTACGACTACTCTGACCTTAGGACATCATGCGCAGTTGGATTATAGCAACTTCCAGTTTGACCAGGCGTCCGCTTTAAAAATACCAGGTTTATATAATATCTCAAACCGGATAGGGGAAGCTGCCGTTTCGCAGGGTATCACCAAAAGCACATTGTCGGGATTGTTCGCAGATTTGACGGTGGGTTATAAAAACTTCTTCTTTGTTCACGCTACCGGACGGAACGACTGGACGTCGGTGTTGACGCCCGCCAACCGTTCGTTTTTTTATAGCAGTATAGACGGGTCGCTGGTGTTGACCGACGCGATTCCTTCTTTAAAAAACTGGAACTGGCTGGAATACCTTAAACTACATGGAGGGATTGCTAAAGTGGGCAACGTGGACGTTGCGCCTTATCAATTGCAGAATGTATATAACAACGGCGGCGGATTCCCTTTTGGAAGCCAGTCGGGTTTAACTCAGTCTACTGTTCAAAACGATCCGAATCTGAAGCCGGAGTTTACGCTTAGTAAAGAAATAGGTTTTGATATAGGTATATCAAGAAGATTTGAATTTGACGCGACCTATTATCATACCAATACGACCAATCAAACCGTGCCGTTCAACGTTTCTATAGCTACGGGCTTTACATCCGCTCGTTTGAATACGGGCGAAATGGAAGGGCAGGGCGTAGATTTAGACCTGAAAATCCGGCCTATTATAAAATTAGGGCGGTTTATTTGGGAAGCGGCGGTTAACTATTCTTATAACGACACTAAAGTTTTATCGCTTTACCAGGATTTGCCTCGTCTGAATATCCCTCAGTTTAATATTGTCAACGGGATCAATTTTACTTTCCTCAATGGTTCGCAGGGAGGAGCGTCTTCCACTTATGCGGCGGTAGGGCAAAGCTATCCGGCGCTTTATCTGACGGACGTACAAAGAGACCCGTCCGGTAAAGTGGTCATAGATCCTAAAACCGGTTATCCGATCCTGGACCCGAATCTTAAATATTTAGGTAGCACCCAGCCGCATCATCGTTTAGGTATTTCTAATACCTTCCGTTACGATAATCTTTCTTTTACGTTTCTCTTTGAGTATCGCGGAGGAGCGGTCGTTTATAACGCGCTCGGCAATGCGCTTGATTTTACCGGACTTGGAATCAATTCAGCGGCAAACGGTCGTCAGAATTTTGTATTTCCAAACTCTGTTATTAAAAATGGCGACGGGACATATTCCCCTAATACGACCTATTCTACCCGCGACGGCAACCTTGAGTTCTGGACTAACTCCGCTTATCACAACGCCGGCGCTACTTACGTAAACAGCGCCGATTTTTGGAAGCTCCGCGAAGTCGCCATATCCTATGAGGTGCCTAAGACCTTGTTGGATAAGACGGGATTTATTAAAACGGTTGTCGTGTCGCTTACGGGAAGAAATTTGCTGATGTGGAGACCTAAATCGAACGTCTATACCGACCCTGAATATTCTTTGGACGCCAGCAACGCCGCCGGTACGACCAATGAGTTTCAGACGCCGCCAACCCGTCTGTACGGTCTTAAAATAACGGCAGGATTTTAAATCTGAATAATGAATGATTATTTTACACAAAAATGACAGTTGTCAAATCGTAAAATTTTGAGTTCAGCGTTTATTTTCTCGCGTTATTTAGTAAGGGCTTCGGCAAACAAATTTTTTAATTAAATTTAACCTATAAACGGATTATAAAAATGAAGAATAAAATATATGGTTTCGGATTAGCGGTCTTTATGCTTTTCCTGACGGGTAGTTGCAGCAGCAGCTTCTACGACGTCAATAACAATCCAAACAGCGCGGTAGACGTCCCTGCCGAACTGATTTTACCGGCTGCGCTAGCTAATACTGGCTCTTATGTTACTACGGCTTTCCCCTTCCTAAATCTATGGATGGGATACTGGAACTGGAGCGGCAATTATTCGATCGGTATTTCCGATAAAAACTACCAGTTCACCAATGGTTATCAGAATCAGGTATGGACAAGCGTGTATGCCGCTCAGATTAATAATTACGACGCCGCAGACAAAAAAGCTGCGGCTGCCGGACAGCCGCTGGTTCAGGGAATGGCAAAAATTATGAAGTCTTTTTGTTTTCAATATCTAGTCGATAGTTATGGCAACGTACCCTATACAGACGCTTTGAAAGGAACCAGTAGTATTTTGCCAAAATATGACGACGCGCAGGCAATTTATACAGACCTGATTGTCCAAATCGATACTGCGTTGGGTTTATTTAAGACAGGCAACGGCACCCATAATCCGGGAACCAACGATATTATGTTTAAAGGGGATATTTCAAAATGGCAAAAATTCGGGAATTCGGTCAAACTGAAAATCCTTTTGCGGCAGTCGGAAGTAGCTTCGCGCAGCGCCTATATCCAGGCCGAGCTTGCTAAAATCAAAGCTTCCGGATATGGATTTTTAGGCGCCGGCGAAAACGCCGGCGTTAATCCGGGATATCTGCAATCAGCCGGAAAATTAAGCCCGTTCTGGAACGCATTCGGCTTTAACGAAACCGGCGGTAACGTAGAAAATTACCAGATTTATCGCGGCGGCCTGTATGCCGTCAATTTTTACAAAACTACGAATGATACGTTCAGGCTGGCCGAATTTTACGCTCCGGTAGGGGGAAGCGGAAAGAATTTTACGGCCACTTATTTTGGCGATATCGGCGTCTTGCCCAATACCCAAACTTCCGCAATCGGTCCCGGATTACTGAAATCATTCAACCAGGACGCCGTAATCATGAGTTCGCATGAAAGTCTATTCGATCAGGCGGAAGCGGCTTTCCGGGGATGGATAACCGGCGACCCTAAAGCGCTGTATCAAATGGCGGTAACCGAATCCTTTGTTAACCTGGGCGTTCCGAACGCGACTGCTGCGGCAATGGCTTATTATTCGCAAACGGGCGTAGCAAATGTAAATTGGAATACGGAAACCGATAAACTAAACTTAATTATTACGCAGAAATGGGCGTCGCTGAATGGGGTGAATCCCTTCGAGGCCTGGGCGGATTATCGGCGGTTGGGTTTACCTGCTTCGATTCCTATTTCTAAAGATCCAAATACGTCCATCAGGAAAATCCCGATCCGGTTATTATATCCGCAAAGCGAATATAACTACAACGCCGCCAATGTTAAGGGACAGGGAGATGTTAGCCAGTTTACTTCTAAGCTTTTTTGGGAAAAATAAGTATGTAATTATGGGTTATTGTTAGGGTTAAACGGTATTAAATTGATTCAAATATTTAAAAAATAATAAGCAAAAAATATAAAATCATCAGTATGAAAAAATATAATTTAGTCTGGTTTTTGGCGGCGGGGATAGCTTTGTCGGCGGGACTCAGTTCCTGCCTTAAAACAGAATCGCAATATGTGGATTTGTCGCAGGTAGGCGCGATTGCCCAAATTCCGTCCGCAGCATTTTACGGAGTAGCCGATCATCAAAGTTTTTTAACTACAAAAACGCCGACTCCTTTCACTTTTGACGTAAGTGTCGCCTCGCCTAATCTGCCTGCTTCCAGTACCGACATTACAGTTGGGGTAAATGGGGCGGCATTAACGCAATACAATACCGATAATGGGGACAGCCTGGCGCTGCTTCCCGATTCCACCTATTCTTTAGCTAATGCAACCGTTACCGTGCCTGCCGGTCAACGACTGGCAACAGTAACGTTAAATTTTAATACCACTAAAATTGACGCGACTAAAAGGTACGCTTTGCCGGTTAGTATTAAAAGCGCCACAAACGGCGTAGCGGTAAGTTCTAATTATGGTACTAAACTGATCATCATCGCTATTCGGAACGCTTTTGATGGCGCTTATCATTCCGTCGGAACTTTCAATCACCCCACGGCGGGAATTCGTAAGATCGACAGAGATAAAAAATTGACCACGATTAATGCGAATACTTCCTCGACTGAATATGCCGATTTGGGGGGCAGCGGCTGGACTATGAATTTGGTTGTAAATCCCGATAATACAGTAACCATCGTTCCAACCGGCGCCTCTAACGCCGGAACCATGCAAACCGGCGTCAATAAATACGATCCGGCAACCAAATCTTTTACGCTAAGCTACCAGTACGCCGGCTCAGGAGGTAACCGGATAGTGAACGAAGTAATTACGCTCAAACAATAGTTAAGCGCTTTGTCGGATTAAACAATCAAGACTTCCGGCAATAAAACGCCCGAATAAAGAAGATCGCCCTTTTGAAGATTTCTTCAAAAAGGCGATCTTTTTATAGTTACTTTTTTCTATTATTTAAGCCTGCGCCGTTGGCGTATTAAAATTCATCGGAAACGGCGGGTTTTCTTTTTCCTCGATCGGGCCGTACTGGAGTTCAAATTTTTTAACATTGTCGGCCAGGGCGTTCATCAAGCGTTTGGCGTGTTCGGGGGTCAGGATGATGCGGGATTTGACTTTTGCCTGCGGCACGTTGGGCATCATGCGGATAAAATCGACGACAAATTCGGTATTGGAATGAGAGATAATGGCGAGGTTGGAATAAACCCCCTCGGCAATATCTTCAGGAAGTTCGATGTTGATCTGGTTCGCAGGAGTAGTATTGTTGACGATGTTAGACATATTTTTAATGATGAATGATAAATGATGAATTGTTTTTCCTTATTAAATAAAAAACGGGTTTAGTTCCTTATAATTATTTCATGATAAAAAGATTAATTTCTAACGTCTGGGATAAATTTTTGTTTCAAGAGCGCAGAATAAGTTAAAAAACGGGTAGAAAAAGGATTTGTATAATCAATTGAATTAAAAAAGCGACGCCCGGTGATCGGGTTTCGCTTTTATATTTTTTTCAAGTAAAGTCTTTAAATATAGAAGGTTAATAGAAATTAAATGATCATACCGGATAAAAATTGAAAATCTAAATCAAGGTATAATTTCTTCTCAATTGTTTAATTGTGAAAATTTTATACAATTCATCATTTATCATTCATCATTAAAATTTACCAACTCATATCGTCCTCATCCTCTTTACTGCGGCGTTGGGGAGCGCCTTCGCCGCCGCCGTTTAACCGCTCTTCTTCTATCCGGGCCTCGTATTCGTTCTGACGATGGGCGAATTCGTCGTAGTCGTATTGAGGCATAAGTTCGGTTTTGATATGGTTGATGGTTTCTTCGAGCGCCTGGATAAAACGATTAAAATCTTCTTTATACAGAAAAAGTTTGTGACGGTCATAGCCTCCTTCGTAACGTTTGGCGCTTTCAGTCAGGGTCAGGTAGTAGTCCTCGCCTTTAGTCCTGCGAACGTCAAAAAAGTAAGTTCTTCTTTTTCCGGCCCGCACTTTTGTAGAAAAGACGCTTTCGAAGCGTTTGTCGTCTCTGTCGTTATTCACTTTCAATGATTTTAATGAACAAATCCCCGATCCGGTTACAAAAGTAAAAAGAACTTTTAGAAATTCCTTATAGCAGACGGAATAATATTTCTTTAGGGCGTTGCATAAAATAGCCCTCGTTTACTTAAATGATGACCGTTCCCTCTTCGCCGACGCGCTGTTGTTCAAACATATCATAATAATACCCCCTTCTTTGCAGAAGTTCCTCATGCGTCCCTTCTTCTTTGATCTTGCCGTTGTCCAGAACCAGGATCTTATCAAACTGTAGCGCCCCGTAAATTCGATGGGTAATAATGATGGAGGTTTTATGCGCCAATGCGTCGTTTAGATAGCCTAAAATAGTTTGCTCGGTCGTCATGTCGACGGCGGATAAACAATCGTCGAGAATGACGATTTCCGGTTCCTTGATAAGCGCGCGGGCAATCGAGATGCGTTGTTTTTGGCCGCCGGAAAGCGTTACGCCGCGCTCGCCGACAATCGTTTGAAAACCGTCGGAAAGACCAAGAATGTCATTATATACCGCAGAATAGCGCGCAAACTGTTCGATCTGCTCCTGGCTGGCGCCTTCCCGTCCAAAAGCAATATTGCCGGAAACGTCGTCGGAAAACAGGAAAACGTCCTGCGGCACATAGCCTATGCTTTTTCTCAAATGGTCAAGGTCGATTTCTTTTATATCGCGTCCGTCGAAAGAAATTGTTCCGGTCGTGGCGTCGTACATCCGCGTCAGCAGATCGGCTATAGTTGTTTTTCCGGAACCAGTACGTCCCACGATAGCCATTTTTTGTCCAGGTTGGAGGGAAAAACTAACGTCGTCCAGCGCGACAATACCCGTATCGGGATAAGTAAAATTTACATGGTCGAATGCGACGCCGCCGCGCAGCGGAGCCGTCGAACCATTAACAGGATTCATTATCTCCGGTTTAGTATCTAAAAATTCGTTGATCCTTTTTTGCGAAGCCGCCGCCTGCTGGGTCAGGGAAGCTATCCAGCCGATGGCGGTCACGGGCCAGGTCAGCATGCTGACGTAAATTACAAATTCGGCAATATTGCCGGGCGTAATATTCCCTTTCACGACCTGAAGTCCGCCCACATAAACGGTAATGATCGTACTGGCTCCGATCATCAGCAACATGACCGGAAAAAAGGAATTATCGATCTTCGCCAGGCCCATCGCCTTCGTTTTATAAGTCTCGCTTTGTTCAGAAAAATGGCGTTCAATTGGGGCTTCCTGGACGTAGCTTTTTACTACCCGGATACCGGAATAAGATTCCTGGGCCGTGCTGGTGAGGGAAGCCAATTGCCGCTGAATTACTTCGCTACGCCGGTTGATCTGGCTGCTAATAAAATAAATGCCAATCACCAGGAAGGGTAGGGGCAGCAATGTATAAAACGTTAGCGTCGGGCTGACGTTGAGCATGCTATAGATGGTCAAAACAAATAAGGAGACCAGGTTGATGGTGTATAACACGGCGGGGCCGAGGTACATTCTCACTTTATTGACGTCTTCCGTAATTCTCGACATAAGGTCGCCCGTGGAGTTTCTTTTATAAAAAGACAAAGTAAGCTGTTCGTAATGCGTAAAAATTTCCTTACGCATATCGTACTCTATGAGCCTTGACATGACAATGATGGTCTGGCGCATAAAATACATAAAGACGCCCATCAACAAAGCGAACACCAGCATCAATATACCAAAAAACATGAGGCTTTGCCCTAATATTGAATATAACGCATGCTGCGTTTCCAGCCCGTCGAACAGATGGTACATTCCGATATTATCGACCACCAGATCAAGCGCGCGACGGAGCATCTGCGGCTGCAATACGCGAAAATAATTGGAGATCAGGACAAAAGCAATCCCTCCCAACAAATGAAACTTATATCTGACAAAGAATTTATTTAGATAATTTAAATGCCCCATGGTTCTATAAAGTTATGAGTTATGAATTATGAGTGATGAGTTATTTTCATAACTCATTGACTTTTAGTAGTTTGTACATTTAGAAAGGCGCATTTTTAAATTCCCCGCGCGAAGTTTTGAGAATAAACTGTCTTATTACTGAATAAAACTCCAACCTAACTTAACGACATTAACGCATTTTTTGTTTAGCAGACAGATCATTATCAATAGAAAAAACGTAGCGTTAATACGCCGCTTTTTTATTTAAAAAAGCGTTAAATGGTTTTATTAAACGCTTTCAGTTTGCTTTCAAGAAATCCCACGACTACGTTAATTCCTTTATCCAAGTTCATATTATTATTCAGGATCAGGTCTGCTTCTTCGCGGTAGGGTTCAATATATTTTTGGAAACTGGGCATGACGTGTTTTTCGTACTGATACATCACAGTATTCAGGTCATAGCCTCTTTCTAATCCGTCTCTCCGGATCCGGCGGATGATTTTCAGGTTTTCGTGCGCGTGAACGAATATTTTGAGGTTAAAGAGGTTACGGATGCGCGGGTAATGAAAAATAAAAATACCTTCCACCACCAGGATTGGCGCGGGCGCGAGCCGCTTGATCCCTGCGTTTTTACCGGCGTTATTAAATGTATATTCGGGACGTTCTACCGGAATTCCGGCGGTTAATTTTTGAATATCTTCATGAAAAGCTTCATAGTCGAAGGATTCCGGCAGGTCAAAATTTACTTCTCCATTTTCGTCCAACTGTTGTTCCTGTATAGGCCGGTAATAATCGTCCTGCGAAACCACGCACAAGTCCCGCTCGCTAAAAGCGGACCGTAGCCTCTGCACCAAAGTCGTTTTCCCGCTCCCGGATCCTCCGGTTATACCAATTAAAAAAGATCTATTAATGCCATTCACCATTTACCATTTACCGTTTACCATTATCTCAACTTATTTCAAAAAGAAAGCCTTTTTCCAGATACGCTTCGTAGCGTTCTTTATCAAACCGGTAGAGCGCCGCCGGGCGGTGCGCTACGCCCTTTTGAACGTCTACCTCCTGTAGGATGCTCATTTTCAATATTTTAGTTCTGAAATTCCGCTTGTTCATCGAATTCAATTCCAGGCCTAAGATGGTTTCGTACAAGTTTTGTAACTGGGTCAGCGTAAACCGGTCGGGCAGAAGTTCAAAACCAATTGGTTGATAGCTCACTTTGCCGCGCAGCCGTTCGACGGCCATGGATAAAATAGCGTCATGATCAAACGCTAGTTTGGGCAATTTACGAACGTCGAACCATTTGACGTCGATCGCGTCCGTCTCCGGCCCGATCTGATGGGATTCCAGATTGACCAGCGCGTAATAAGCTACACTGACCACCCGTCCGCGCGGATCGCGTTTGGGCGCGCCAAACGTATATAGCTGCTCGATGAAAACGTCCGTCACTCCTGTTTCTTCTTTTAATTCGCGCAAGGCTGCCGCTTCGAGGTCTTCGTTCATATCTACGAAACCGCCCGGTAGGGCCCAATGATCTTTAAATGGCTCGTGTCCCCTTTGAATCAACAGGACTTTCAGGCGGCTGCCGGAATCCAGGCCGAAGATAATACAATCGACAGTCAGGCTTGGCCGGGGATGATCGTAGGTATAGGGCATATTCTATCTACATAGCTTCGTAGCCGTATAGCTACGTAGCTTAATTTTCTGATGATGAGTAGATTAGGCGTAGCTAATAGCTGTGAGATTTAAATTGTTGGATGTTTTAATCGTTGCAGGTAATTTAAAAAGCCTTCGTCAAAAAGCGTTTTACCTTCTGCGTTTTTAAGCGATCCCAAATAAGAAACGCCTTCTTCCGTGTAAAAACGGTTTTCCACTATATATTTTGCCAGGCGTTGGCGCTGCGTGAACAACCCTTTTTTCCAGTCCTCATAAGCCGGGATCAAAATATGGAGTTGCGCATTATATTCGTTCAAGCCTAAGGGATAATTTTAAAAATGGCGACAAAGATACGCCGCTTAGTTTAAAGATAAAACAAACCTACGTCCTTTATTACAAAAATGAAGTAATTTAAATAATAAAATTAGATATTCTACCTTTGCAGGGATCTTTCAAAAAAATAAAAATTACGCCGTCGAATAGGTCTGTGGAATATAAATAAACAATTGCTTATGCGTATTTGCCTCCGGTTACTGATTTTGTTAACGGCGCCGATCGCCTTGTTCCAAACTGCTTACGCGCAGACCGGTTCCGTCCGGGGCGCGGTGTTTGACGCTAAAAATGGCGAGCCGCTTCCGTTTGCGCGGGTGGAGGTTACCGGAGCGGGCGTAGGGGCAGTTACCGACGCCAACGGGCTATACCGTATCTCTAAAGTTCCGTCGGGGACGCAGACGCTCCGCGCGACCAGTTTAGGCTTTGACGTCATGGAAATTCAAATGGCCGTACCGGACGGCGGAATCGTATCTCAAAGTTTTTACCTGAAAGTAAGCGCGGCGACGCTCCAACAAGTGGAAATATCGGCGCAAAAAGACCTGGCGCGTACGCAGGTCCAAATATCGCGCATTGCGGTTACGCCGCAGGAAATCCGCTCGCTGCCCTCGGTGGGCGGCGTTCCCGATATTGCGCAATATATCACTACTTTGCCCGGGATCGTCAGTTCGGGCGATCAGGGCGGCCAAATCTTTATACGGGGCGGCGCGCCCGTCCAGAATAAAATATTATTGGACGGGATGACCATTTATAACCCTTTTCATTCAATCGGTTTTTTCTCCGTGTTTGAAACGGAAGCCCTCCGCAGCGCCGACGTTTATACGGGCGGCTTTGGGGCAGAGTACGGCGGCCGGACGTCTGCCATCATTGATTTAAAAACCAAAGAGGGCGACCGGAAAAAGGCGTCCGGGATGGCCGCGATCAGTCCTTTCCAGGCAAAAGTATTGGTGGAAGCGCCCATTTCAAAACTCGGCGACCAGGGCGGCGGGAGTTCTTCATTTTTGTTGACCTATAAACAATCGCTGATCGACCAGACGGGCAAAAATCTGTATAAATACGCCGCTAAAGATTCGGCAGGGCTGCCGTTTGCCTATAACGACCTTTACGGGAAACTCTCTTTCAACGGCGCGAATGGCGGCAAACTCAACCTGTTCGGGTTTAATTTTAACGACCATGTTAGTTATACCAACGTGGCGGATCTGAAATGGCAAAATACGGGCTATGGAGCTAATTTTATCCTGATCCCTCCGGGGTCGGCGACGGTGTTGGGCGGCTCGGTGGCATACTCGAAATACCAGATCAATTTACAGGAGGGCGCGCAGGATCCGCGCCTCAGCTCGATCAGCAGTTTTTCGGCTACGCTCGACTTTACCTATGCCGGTGAAGACTCCGAATTGAAATATGGAGCGGAACTGACCAATCTTTCTACTAACCTACAATTTGCCAATTATCTGGGTTTTACCTTCGACCAAACGCAAAACAGTTCGGAGATCTCGGCTTTCGCCCGTTACCGCAAAACTTTTGGAAGCCTGGTCATCGAACCCGGCCTCCGGCTGACGCGATATACTGCTTTAAGCGAAAACGTGCTGGAACCCCGGTTCGCCGCCAAAATCAACCTGACCGGCTGCCTGCGCCTGAAGTTTTCCGGCGGCCTGTATTCTCAAAACCTGTTATCGACCGTCAGCGAAAAAGATATTGTCAATCTTTTCGTAGGCTACCTGACCGGTCCGCAGGAACAACTCTATAAACCCGGCGTGACCAGCCCCAACGCGAGTTCCGACTTGCAGGCAGATACCCATTTACAAACCGCCTACCACCTCATCGGCGGCGTCGAATTTGACCCGTCGCCTGCTTTAGAACTGAATATAGAGCCTTATCTTAAAAAATATACCCAACTGATCGACGTCAACCGGAATAAGATCGTAGCGACCGACCTCAATTACCTGACGGAAACAGGAACCAGCGCCGGGGTTGATTTTTCGGGCCGCTATCATACGCAGGGGTTGGACGTCCGCGCGACTTATTCTTACAGCAAAGTCACGCTGGACGATGGCGTCCAATCTTTTCCTTCCAATTTCGACCGCCGCCACAATGTCAATCTGTTGGCTACTTATACTTTCGGGAAAAACAAGGCTTGGGAAGCCGCAGCCCGCTGGAATTACGGGACGGGTTTCCCCTTTACCCAAACCCGCGGCTTTTATAGTTTTTATGATTTCAAACAGGGGCTAAATACGGACGTGATTACCGGCAACGCCAATATCGGCGTCATTTACTCGCCGACCCGTAACGGCGGCCGCCTGCCGGATTACAGCCGCCTCGACCTTTCGCTCAAAAGAACATTCCGGTTTAGCGGGTCTTCGCGTTTGGAGATCACGGCAAGCGCTACCAACGCAACCGATAGGAATAATATTTTTTATTTTGACCGGGTGAGGTATGCGCGTATAGATCAACTTCCGATTTTGCCCAGTCTGGCTTTAGGATTCTGGTTTTAGAACAGCCCATGCAGTTCCGCCTGCACTTTTACAATGATTGCCCCCAAATCCTCCGGTTTATTGATAAAATCCACTTCGTCGGAGTTGATAATGAGCAGTTTGCTGTTTTTATATCCGGCGGCCCACTGTTCGTAGCGTTCGTTCAGTTTTTTCAGGTAATCGATGCTGATACTGCCTTCGTAGTCGCGGCCGCGGGTCTGGATGTGCGAAACGAGCGTGGGAATGGTGGCCCTAAGATAAATAATCAGATCGGGCGGTTTGATCTGGGAAGACATGATCTGGAACAGGGAAAAGTAATTATCGAAATCCCTTTTGGTCATTAGACCCATTTCGTGCAGGTTGGGCGCAAAAATATAAGCGTCCTCGTACACCGTCCGATCCTGTATGACGGTATGCGCGCCGCGATGAATATTTAAAATCTGGCGGTAGCGGTTGTTCAGGAAATATATCTGCAGATTGAAGGACCAGCGGCGCATATCGTGGTAAAAATCGCTCAGGTAAGGATTGTCCTCCACTTCTTCAAAATGGGGTTCCCACCCAAAATGTCGTGCCAGTTGGTTGGTCAGCGTCGTTTTACCGGCGCCGATGTTGCCGGCTATAGCGATATGTTTCAAATGCTTGGTTTCCATAAAAGTAGTTACTTTGTTTAGCGTTTTTATGGCGCGCTGCCGAATGCGCTCCATTCGCGCAAAATTACAACCCATTACAAGACTTCACGCATAAATTTATATCTTTGGACGATAAAAAACAGGAAATCATCTAAAAAATAAGCATTGGAAATAGATAACGCTTTAATATTGAAGTTAGAAACGCTAACAAAACTGGAACTGGCGCCGGAAGCGCGCAAAACCCTGGCGCTTGACCTGACAAAAATACTCGCAATGGTCGAAAAACTCAACGAACTGGATACGGAAGGGATCAAGCCGCTGATTTATGTCGGCGACGCCGTTAACGTTTGGCGGGAAGATGAGGTCCGGAACCAGATATCGAAAGAACAGGCGTTACTGAACGCGCCCGAGCGCAATGAAGATTATTTTCTGGCGCCCAAAGTAGTGCAGGTTTAAAAATGATGAATGATAAATTATTATTCATTTCTTTTTTATATAAAAACCTAATATTAAAAGACGTCCTTTCATTTATATAAAATCGTTATGGCAAAGCCGCTTATTGAACTAAAGGAATTAAGAAAAACCTATATCATGGGTACGGAAACCATCGACGCCCTGAAATCGGTGAGTTTACAGATTTTTAAAAACGAATACGTTGCTTTGATGGGGCCGTCAGGCTCCGGCAAGTCGACGCTGATGAATTTGC
>JBBRMZ010000046.1:0-25087 GCA_038230555.1 Chitinophagales bacterium | reverse complement strand
AACGTCGCATGGCTAACGCCGGTTAAACGTTTATGCGCTTTTGCGCTTAATTCTCCTATTTGAGCATATTTTTCCATGCGCAAAGATAATAGAAGCGCTTTAAACTACTTTCGCAAGAAGTCTATTTTAAAAATGAAGGTTGAAAGAGCAAAAAAACGTATATATTAACAAAAAAAGGCGCTATATGTTCACGATTATAAACTATTATCTACGGCGGTAAAACTTCAATCAAAGTCGGGCAAACCGTTGTGGATTATCTGACCTTCTTCTTTCCACCCGGACTGACAGCCCTGATCAATCTCCAACACCTGGAATTGGATTCCACCGTCGCATTCACGATTCGCGCAATTTTTTTAGCGGAATGATGCGTCATTCTCGACCTTCCGCATATCGGCCTGTGGGCGGTCGTTTTTCATCCCAATGAAGCCAATCTCGTAGACCGGCTCTATTTCGCCGCCGGCCCAAACGGAGAAAACGACGGACTTTTTGGCTATTTAGCGCCTGATAACGGAAATTGGAAGAATTAACTGAACAGATATAGGAGACTGGCTATATGCTTATAAATAAAACAAAAATGAAAAGAAGAAAGAAAACTTATTAAAAACCCTTATTTTTATGCAAAAATGTAGAAATGGTCGCCTTACCTCATATTTACGACAGCCTGGTAGAATTTATGGCGCGCTTGGACCCGGTGCAGGTAGTGGGTTTTCATGCTCCGGCTTCTATGCAGGCACAGTTGGAAGCGTTGCTTGAAAAAAAACAGACAGGATTGATTTCCCCCGCCGAACAGGAGGAACTGGATCACTTTCTTATCGTGGAACATATTGTCAGACTGGCAAAATCCAGAGCCAGAATGTATTTAGCTTCTGCGGAAGCATGAGCAAAAATATACCGGAAGCGATTCGCCGGGAAACGGCCGCCAAGGCAGGTTACAGGTGCGAATATTGCAGAAGACCGGAAGTAGATTCATTTGCTTTTTCTTAACACTGTTCCTTTCAATCAGGCGCTTTTATTGACGAGGTAAGGCCGGATTTTGCGACTGTTTATTAATCATTAAAAACATTCATTTTTCATCAACCCACCTGTCCCGTATATAAGTCCTATATAAGCCGTATATGAGCCCTATATAAGTCATGTATGATCCATACTCAAAATTGGGGGAATAACGCGCTATAATGCGTCCGAAAATCGGTACAGTTGAAAAAACCCTAATGCAAACATTTCTCGCCATCCTGCAGTCGCTTTCCTAACTTTTTCCTACATTTGGTTTTTGTTACTAACCAAACCATCCGCTTTACTCCGCAGCAACATGAAAAAATATTTCCTGTTCTTTTTACTGGGCGGCGCAAGCCTTTGCGCCCAAACGCCGGACGCAGATTTCGCTTATATTGCCGATCATTACTCGAAAAAAGAGGTCGGCATAACGATGCGCGACGGCGTGAAATTGTTTACCAGCATTTATACGCCAAAAGACGAAACCCAAAAATACCCGATACTGATGAGCCGTACGCCCTACACGGTCGCGCCCTACGGGGCGGCCATGAAAAATCGGTTCCAGAATATGACGCTGGCGCGGAGCGGGTATATTTTCGTTTTCCAAGACGTGCGCGGACGGTGGATGAGCGAAGGCGAGTTTATCGACGTCCGGCCCATCCAAACCGACCGGTCGTCTAACAAAAACATCGACGAAAGTACGGATACTTACGATACGGTGGATTGGCTCGTCAAAAACACGAACAACAACGGTAGGGTAGGGGTCTACGGAATTTCTTATCCGGGCTTCTACGCGACCAACGCGCTGATAAAAGCGCACGAGGCGGTGAAAGCCGTTTCGCCGCAGGCGCCCGTCACCGACTGGTTCGTCGGCGACGATTTTCATCACAACGGGGCGCTCATGCTCGAGGACGCTTTTTCTTTTTATCTCAATTTTGGCCGTCCGCGCCCTGCGCCGACGTTCAAACAAACGCCGACGCGGCTGGAATATCCCGACAATTACAACTTCTATTTGGGCGTCGGCGCTTTGCCGAATTTCAAAAAGAAATACATGGGCGACAGCATTCCGTTTTGGACGGACCTGATGAAGCACCCCAACTACGACGCATTTTGGAAAGCGCGCAATATCCGTACGCATCTGAAAGACGTAAAGCCTGCCAGCCTCGTGGTAGGCGGTTTGTTCGACGCGGAGGACTGTTTTGGCGCCTGGAACACCTACAAAGCCTTAGAAAAGCAAAACGCGCCGGAACATTCCAATCGGATCGTGATGGGGCCGTGGTTTCACGGCGCTTGGGGAGGCAGGAGTCAGGGCGAAAAACTGGGCAATATCCATTTTGGAAGCGCTACCTCCGACTATTACCAGAAAGAAATAGAGTTTCCTTTTTTTGAATACTACCTCAAAGACCAGGGCGCCATGAACCTGGCGGAGTGCAATATTTTTGAGACGGGAACCAACCAATGGACGACCTACCCGTCGTGGCCGCCGGCCGCCGCTCATCCGACGACTTTTTATTTCAGCGCCAACGGGAAACTGAGCAAAACCGCGCCCGCAACCGCCGGTTCGGTCAGGTGGGTTTCCGACCCCGCCCATCCGGTTCCATACACGGAAGACGTCGGCAACCGCCGGACGCGCGAATATATGGACGACGATCAGCGTTTTGCCAGTCGCCGTCCCGACGTGGTTAGCTTTCAAACGGATGTGTTGACGGACGACCTGACCGCCACCGGGCCGGTGGTCGCCGACCTCGCCTTTGCCACTTCGGGAACTGACGCCGACGTAGTCGTAAAAGTGATTGACGTATTCCCGGACAACGAACTTACGCCCGCAGACGGCCATGTTCCGATGGGTGGCTACCAGATGTTGGTTCGCGGAGATATTTTTCGGGGCCGCTTCCGGAAAAGTTTTGAAACGCCCGTTCCTTTTGTCGCCAACGAGCGGACCCGCGTCAAATTTACCATGCCCGATATTGCGCATACGTTCAAAAAAGGCCACCGGATGATGGTGCAGGTGCAAAGTTCATGGTTCCCGTTAGCAGACAGGAACCCGCAAAAATATGTGAATATCTATACGGCGAAGGATTCAGATTTTCAAACGGCAACGCAAAAGTTGTTTTTGGGCGGATCGGCGGGTTCTTCGATTATATTGGACGTCAAGCAGTGATATATTCCAATGAATAAATTTCTTTTTTTAGCGCTATATCTTTTTTTAGTTAAAAGCGCTTTTGCCCAAACCTACGCCGAAAAATTAGGCTTCCCTAAAGGCGCTAAAGTAATCATCCTGCACGTGGACGACGCCGGGATGTCGGACGATTCCAACCGCGGCGCCATCCAAGCGACCGAGGAAGGCGTCGCCACTTCCATCAGCGTAATGGCGCCCTGCCCCTGGACGCCCGGATTTGCGCATTACCTCAAAACGCATCCGAAAACGGACGCAGGCCTGCACCTGACGCTGACCTCTGAGTGGAAAGATTACCGGTGGGGACCGCTATCCGGAAAAGGGTCCGTTCCGGGGCTGGTCGATTCAGAAGGAGCTATGTGGAACAACGTGCAGGATGTGGCCATTCATGCTAAACCGGAAGAAATCGATCGGGAAATCAGGAGCCAGTTGGCGCGCGCCCGGAGCCTCGGTTTTGAACCCACGCACTTGGATTCGCACATGGGAACGCTGTTCGCCAAACCGGAATTTCTGGAGAAATATATTACGCTGGGGATGGAGCAAAAAATCCCTGTGATGTTCCCGGGCGGACATAATACCATGATTTTGAAAACAAGCGCCGGAGCGGGCTTAAAGATCGAGCAAACAACCGCGATCGGCAAAGCGCTTTGGAACGCAGGACTGCCTGTATTAGACGACCTGCACAATATTAGTTATGAATTTGACTACGCCGGAGACGAGGCGCTGACGGACGCTGCCTTGCAAAACATCGCCGTCGCGCGGTATATCGAATCTTTTAAACAGTTGCAGCCGGGCGTCACGATGGTTATCATGCACTGCACGGCCGTTACTCCTGTTTTTGCGCATATTTCCGATTCCGGAACTACGCGCCGCGCCGATTTACTGGCCATGTTATCCCCTGAATTAAAAAAATACATCGCCGATAACGGCCTGATCTTAACGACCTGGCGGGAGTTGAAAGAACGGCGCGATAAAGCAAAGTAATTTTATACCTCTAAATCGCCGTCCACTCCTGTACCATCCTACAGATCAACTGCGCGGTAGCGTCGTTGATATCGTCAAATTTCGGGATGTATTCGGCTATTTCCAACGAGGCGACTGGTAGTTTTTTAAGGCGCGTGATCAGGTCGAGCATCCGGATCGGCGTAATGCCGCCCGGAACGGGACATCCGACCCCCGGCGCAAACGACGGATCGATGGCGTCAATGTCGATGCTCAACTGTACAATATCCACTTTTGCCATGATGACCGCGATCCGGTGCGCGACCGCAACGACGCCCTGCCTATAAAAATCGAGCGCGCTGACTGAATGCAACCCGTTGCGCTTCATAAAGTCATATTCGCGGTTTTCGATGCTGCGCGCGCCGACGAGTATGCAATCTTCCGGATTAACGTTGGATAAATTCAAATTATCCGCCATAACCGAACCAAAATAAGGAACGGCTGACTCTACGCAGCCCGGATGCGCCGCAATATATACGATCCCGATTTTTTTGTTCAACCGGTTTAAGCCCTGTGTGGCGCCGTGTTTGACCGAGCAATCCCCTCCCAGGAGGATAACCTGTTTATTTTGGGAAGCATATTGATACACGCGGTCGGCGATCGTCGTTAGATTTTGTTCGATCGGGGCGGTTCCAGGCAGGATTAGATCTCCCGCGTCATGCACGTAGGGGTTGTCTTTGCCGGTTTCCGGAGCGTAGAGTATCCTGGAAACGCGGCGCAGAGCGGGCGGGCCTTCTTCGCGTCCTTTTCTTTCGGAGCGGGCGCCCTGGTCGGTAGGCAAACCTATGATTACGGTTTTCGCTTCTTCGACAGAGGCGCAGGTCGCGCTTTTAAAAGTAGACATGTTGGTTTTGTTAAGCGGTTAACTATTAGCTATTAGCTGCTAGCTTTAATTGTTTGTCTGTAAATATATTACGAATAATTAAAAATAGTCAGTTTCCATTTCAAGCGCGAAGAAAAAACGAGCGCAAATTAAAAATGCCGTCAGGCATGACCTGTCGGTAACAACCGGCCTCGACCCTTCCGACTGCTAATGCCGTCAGGCATGACCTGTCGGTTCAAGCCTACACGCTATTTTTTTTCTTGACTTTTTCAACGTCAGGTTCGACGGCCTGCTTAGCCCCGGCGGTTTGAGTGACGGCGTCGGCGACGAACGTTCCCCATGTCAGGTTATTTTGACCTTCCCGGTGCGCGACCGCCCGTTCGATCAGGTAATTGGAAGCGTTTTCGACGATCCATTCAAAATTTTCAGGACCGACCGAATGTATGTCGGCGTCGGGCGCGGGATTGCAAAAATCAATGGCGTAAGGAATTCCGTCCTGAACGCCGAACTCGACGGTATTGAAGTCGTACCCCAGCGCGTTGTTCAACCGCAACACATAATCGTGAACGGTCGCGAGCAATTCTTTGGACGAGGGCATGTCGGCGGCGTACCGCAAATGGTGCGGGTTGCGCGGTTCATACGGCATGATATGAACATATTTTCTGCCCAGGCAATAACAACGGAAATATTGCTCAAAAACCACCTCCGATTGAAGCATCATGACCAATTGACCCGTTTCCGCGTATTTTTCAAAGAATTCTTCCTTGGAACGGAGCTTATAGACGCTTTTCCAACCGCCGCCCGCGTGGGGTTTCATATAAGCCGGAAAGCCGATATACTTGAACATACCTTCCCAATCCAGCGGAAATTTTAGGTTTCTGAACGAAGCGCCGGTGGTATCGTCCGGCATGACTTTGGACGGCAGCAAAACGGTATTCGGCACCGGCACGCCGACTTGTAACGCCAAAGCGTTATTGAAAAACTTTTCGTCCGCAGACCACCAAAAAGGATTATTGATCACCGCGCATCCTTTGATGGCTGCATTTTTCAGCGCGGCGCGATAAAACGGCACGTCCTGGGAAATGCGGTCGAGGATCACCGCGTAATCTGAAATGGCGCCCTGCACCACTTTGTCGATACTCACCGCTTCTGCCGAGATTCCGTCCGCTTTTTTAGAATTGATGCGTTCAATCAACGCATGGGGGAAAGTATTTTCCTGTCCGAATAAGACGCCTATTTTTTTCATACTCGCTGGTTAATAATTAAATTGGTCTGGATGGTAACATTAATATTTTCATATAGAATCATCCCGAAAGATAATAGAATTTTTTTTATTTGCAAACATTGACGCTCTGATAGGCATAAAAAATAGAGACGCGATAAATCGCGTCTCCTGCCGCGCTGTTTGTCAACACGCAATAATTCATTATAATAAAATTTTACCGCGCAAAAGCGACGGCTCTTTTTTCGCGTATAACGGTGACTTTGATTTGCCCCGGATATTGCATTTCTTCCTGGATCTTTTGCGAGATCATAAAACTCAGGTCGTCGGCGTACTGGTCGGTCACTTTTTCGGATTCTACGATTACGCGTAATTCGCGGCCCGCCTGCATGGCGTAGGCTTTCTGGACGCCCTCGTGCGACATGGCAAGGTCTTCGAGTTCGCCAATCCTTTTCAGGTAACTTTCCAGTATTTCGCGTCTGGCGCCCGGACGCGCGCCTGAAATGGCGTCGCAAGCCTGAACAATAGGCGAAATGATATTCGTCATTTCTACCTCGTCGTGGTGCGCGCCAATGGCGTTGACGATGATGGCGTGTTCGTTAAATTTCTCCGCCAGTTTCATACCCAGAATGGCGTGGGAGAGTTCGGTTTCTTCCTCTGCGACTTTTCCAATATCATGTAGAAGGCCTGCGCGTTTCGCCATTTTAATTTGCTTGGCGGAAAATCCCAATTCTGCTCCCATAAGGGCGCATAAATTGGCGGTTTCGATGGAGTGCTTCAATAGGTTTTGCCCGTAGGAGGAACGGTAGCGCATCCGACCCACCATGCGAACAAGATTGGCGTCAAGCCCGTGAATATCCAGGTCGATGATGGTCCGTTCGCCGATCTCGACGATTTGTTCTTCCAGTTGTTTGCGTGTTTTAGCGACCACTTCTTCGATGCGGGCCGGGTGGATCCTACCGTCGGCGACCAGTTTTTTGAGCGCCAATCGCGCAATTTCGCGACGGATCGGATCAAACGAAGAGATAACGATCGCTTCAGGCGTATCGTCGACGACGATCTCTGCGCCGGTAGCGGCTTCCAACGCCCGGATATTCCGTCCTTCCCTTCCGATGATCTGACCTTTCATATCGTCGGACTCGAGGTTGAAAACGGATACCGTATTTTCAATGGCAAATTCCGCACTCATGCGCTGAATGGCTTGAATGACGATCTTTTTAGCTTCTTTGTTGGCGGTCAGGTTGGCCTGCGTGATGGTTTCCCGGACAATAGACAAAGCCTCATTTTCCGCTTTTCCTTTAATAGCAAGCAACAACTGTTCTTTAGCTTCCTGCTCGGTCAGTTGCGCCACGCGCTCCAACTCTTTGATACGCAATTCATTGGCCGCTTCCAGCTCCTCTTTTTTCTTAGAGACGATCCGGAGTTGGGCGTTCAGGTTTTCGCGGATGGTTTCTGTTTCAACATTCTTTTGCTCCAGGTCCTGTTTCTGTTTATTCAGATCGTCCAGGACGATTTGTAAAGAGAGTTGTTTCTGTTTAAACTCGGTTTCTTTGGAAACCACCTCGATCTCGCGGTCTTTCATTTGGACGACGTGATTGGCTTTTTCAGTTTCAAACTCCGCTTTCATTTGCGAATATTTCTCGCGCGCTTCCTGGATCTTTTTTTGCTTAATGATTTCGTTCTTGCTTTCAGAGCGGTTGACGATGGTCTCTGCTTTTAATTCCGCTTCGTCGGAAATTCTTTTGGCCGAAAGTTTAGCTTCTGCCAGCGTGTTTTCCGCCGTTCTGAGCGCTTCGTCAACCTTGCCTTTAGTGGCGGTTGAAAGGTATTGACGGACAATGATAAAACCGGCAGCCGCTCCGCCGATTAATCCGATAATGGCTAATATGATTGTACTCATTTCATTGATTGAATTTTATGATAAAAAAGGAAAATAATGATGAATGATGAATTATGCTTACATAAAAAAATTAAATAATATCATGCTCTATCCTCTCCGCGTTAAGCGCTGATAAGCGTATTGATTTCAAAAAAGAAAGAAAATAAGGAAGAAAGAACCGGGAAAAGGGTCGATAAAATAGTTGGCAGAATAACTATTTTCTATGCAATATTACCCTTTTTCGACTGCTCTGGTCAGCAGTTCGTCAATATGGAGGAGTTTTTGAGCAAAATCGGTAGTATCGGGTTCTTGTAGCGCTTTATGTAATTCTACCGCGTAAGTAAGCAACGCCATCGCAAAATGATCCTGCTTATCTTTTTTTGGGTAGGTAGACTGAAAGAGCAAAACTTTATCGTTCACTTCTTTCACTATTTTACGAATAATGGGTTCGTCGCCTTCTTTAATTTTAAGGGGATAAGGGCGTCCGGCGATCAATGCCGTAATTGTAGTCGATTCCTTACCATCCATCATTCAATAGTTTTGCAACCATTCTATACATTTCTCAATTTCCCGTACGTATAGCTCTATTTCTTCTCTCCAGTGTTGCGAACTTCCGCCTCCGTCCTCCAGCCGCCCTACAGCTAAAGGCGCAGCTTTTTTTTCCTCCATTTCTTTCGTTTGAGTGGCGCTCTGGCCGCTCTGAAAACCTTCCTTGCTTATTTCAGTCCGCAATATACGATTAGTTTCCAACAACTCGGTATTCTGCTTTTGTAAATCTTCTATTTTTACAAGCAGTTGTTTGATTTTCAATTCAATACCGTCGATCCGTTCGGTTAACATGCCGTTCTTACGTATAGGTAATTATATTAACCTGTCTTTTATGTTTTATAAAAAAATATTAATCCAGGTTTTGATTTAACGTGCAAATTATGAAAAATGTTTCTTTTTGTATAAATCAACGCCCGTTCAACGCATGAATTGCAAACATAAATCTTATCTTCCTGTTTAAGGGCAAGTAAACAGAGCCAAAATAGCGCAAAACAGCGAATGGTTTACCGCGCGTTAAGGGGAAAACAGCCATAGCTTTTAAACGCTGTATTTACAATATTACATGAAAAATAACGTTCAGGCGCAAACCTCTTTTAAGTAATTTACCGTCGCTAAAGACCCCCGTTTCCATCCTCAAATTCCCAAAATTCATTTTAAAAATCCAGTAGAAATCCGTATCTTTGTCGTATGAAAGAAACAGAAGAAATCGTTGACCAGGTTAGCCCGGCAAGGGTTGCCGGAGAGTACGGCGCGGAAAATATTACCGCGCTGGAAGGATTGGAGGCGGTCAGAATGCGCCCCAGTATGTACATCGGAGGAACCGATATTAAAGGTTTACATCATCTGGTATGGGAAGTGATCGATAACTCGATCGACGAACACCTTGCAGGGTACTGCACGCACATCGAGCTTTACGTTCATAAAGATAATTCCATTACCGTTAAAGACAATGGACGCGGCATTCCGACGGGTATTCAGAAAAAATTACAGAAATCGGCTTTGGAGATCGTCATGACGGTCTTACATGCTGGCGGTAAATTTGATAAAGACACCTATAAAGTTTCAGGCGGTCTGCACGGGGTGGGCGTCTCCTGCGTTAACGCGCTGTCTGAATATCTGCGCGCCGAAGTGCATCGCGAGGGAAAAGTCTTTGAACAAATTTATTCAAAGGGTATACCGCAGACCGAGGTCAGAACCATCGGCGTATCGGACGATACCGGCACGTTCATCACGTTCAGGCCCGACCCAACTATTTTTGAGGAACTGGTTTTCAAGCATGAAACGCTGGCGCACCGTCTCCGCGAATTATCCTATTTGAACAGCGGGTTAAGAATGCAACTGATCGACGAGCGTCTTGACGAACACGGAGAGCCATATAAAATGGAAGAATATCTTTCAGAAGGCGGGTTGAGCGAATTTGTCAGTTTCCTGGACGAATCGCGCACCAAACTGATTGATAAACCCATTTTCGTAAAATCAAGGGACGAAGAATTTAACGTCGAAGTAGAGGTCGCCCTTTCTTATAATACTTCTTATACAGAAAATATTTTCTCTTACGTCAATAACATTAATACCAGGGAAGGCGGCACGCACGTCAGCGGTTTCCGAAGAGCGGTTGTCCGGGTGTTTAAACAATTCGGCGACGAAAACGGATTTTTTAAGAAATTAAAAGAGACCATATCTCTGGAAGATTTCCGAGAGGGGCTAACGGCGGTTATTTCGGTTAAAGTACAGGAGCCGCAATTTAAAGGACAGACCAAAGGAGAATTGGGTAATTCGGAAGTGACCGGCGTTGTTTCGCGCTGCGTTTCCGAGACCTTAAAATATTACCTCGAAGAGAATGCCGGCGACGCTAAAAAGATCGTCGAGAAAGTGATCTTGGCGGCTACGGCGCGCGCTGCGGCTCAAAAGGCCCGGGAAATGGTGCAACGCAAGAGCATCCTCTCCGGCGGCGGATTGCCGGGTAAACTGGCGGACTGTTCAAGCCGCGATCCCCAAAGTTCTGAGATATTTTTAGTCGAAGGAGATTCGGCAGGCGGTACCGCTAAGCAAGGACGCGACCGGAATTTTCAGGCCATTCTTCCGCTGCGCGGTAAGATTCTGAACGTTGAGAAGGCCATGGAGCATAAGATCTATGAAAACGAGGAGATCAAAAATATTTTTACGGCCTTAGGCGTCAGGATCGACCAAAGAGAGGGCGAACGATTTTTGAACGTTGAAAAACTGCGATACTGGAAAGTAGTCATTATGTGCGACGCCGACATTGACGGTAGCCACATTACGACGCTGATCCTTACGTTCTTTTTCCGGTATATGCGCCAACTTGTGGAACAGGGGCATATTTATATCGCCTCCCCGCCGCTATATATGGTGAAAAAAGGAAAACAATTCAGGTATTGCTGGAATGAAGAAGAGCGTCAGACTGCGATCGCCGCTTTCGGAAAAGGCGAAAATGACGATTCCGTAAAAACACAGCGATATAAGGGATTAGGAGAAATGAATGCCGAGCAATTATGGGAAACTACGATGGACCCGCAAAGCCGTATTTTGCGCCAGGTAGGTATTGAAGACGTCATCGAAGCCGACCGCGTCTTTTCCATGCTGATGGGCGACGAAGTGCCGCCCCGCAGGCAATTCATCGAGATCAACGCTAAATATGCAAAGGTCGACGCTTAAAATTTAGATAGAATGAGGGGCCTATTTCCGGGTATCGACACTATTATCATTTTTGTAGCCGTTATTTGCGCGGCTTTATGGGGATTTTCCCGTTGCAACGGGAAAAGGAGCGATTTATTGGTGAAAACCGCTAATGAAAACCCGATTATATTGGACTCGTCCGTTCTAACGATCCCGGTATCTCCGGCTGCGTCCCGTCAACCTTCGCGCCTGCCCCCGCGTCAGTTGCCCGCGCCGGTATACAACGCGCCGGATCCATATAGTACTACTACAATTGCGCCTTCCTCCATAACGCCCGCAATTCCGCCGACCCGGCCTATCAATCCGGCCGGTTATTCCCAGCCCGCGATTGTGCAGGCTCCCGTCGTCGTCAGAACGCCCGCCATACAACCTATTACTGTAGCGACGCCTTCCGGTTCTATTTTATACGTGCTGATCAACGGTTTACATATACATTCTAAACCAGATCTGCACGCTAAATCCCTGGGTAAATTAAAACTGGACGACGAAGTATATTTTGCCAATGAAGTGACTGAAAAAACGACCCCCGTACACCTCGCTAACGGCGAGGTCATGGTCAAACCCTGGATAAAGATCCGCACCAAACGCGGAACGGTCGGTTGGGTGCATGGATCGGGAGTAGACTATTACAAACGCAAAGTATTGTAAAAAATAATGAGTAATAATTTTACTCAGAATATTTACACGCATTCAAACCTTATGCGAATAATAGGTTAAAAAAATCAAAAAGGGCGCCGGAACAATAGACCCAAAAATTAGAAGTATACACAACTGTAGAATAGCCCCTTTTATCCTCTAAATCCCGACCTGGACGTCCGTTGTTCCTTAATAAGCGCCGTTATCCAATCCCCCCCAAGTCACATTTAAGCCGTATATAAGCCGTACACAAGCCGTATATGTTGCATGTATGAGTCATATTTAAGTCAGGTATGAATCATGTCTGACTGTCCCCTCAGAAAGTAGTCGGTTTGGGAGAAGATAGAACTAAAAACTAACTCAAAAACGCTGTATTCAAAATATTTTGAAGTTGGATATCTGCAAAAGGCAGCCCGGCCTCAAACCGCTTTTGCTGGCTTTTAACCATTATTCGCATAACTTAAAAAGCGCGACCTATTAAGGAATTTGAAGCAGCTTATGGGTTTGAAGACTTAGCGACCACTGCGGATTTTCAAGACAATAGGCGAGGGCCAGTTTCGTATTGACGTCGGCTAGCGGGCCGTCCATCGGTTGCAGATAAAAACGGTCAAACGACAAATCGCTGAATTGTTCGGGCTGGGCGTCTTTCTGAGGAAAAACCAACTTTAATTCGTTTCCTTTTTTTACTGCGAGTTCTGTATTTGCTTTAGGGCTGACGCAAATCCAGTCGATAGGAAACAGAATGTCTAAAGTTCCATTTGTTTCGATGGCCGCTTCAAAACCGGCTACGTGAAAGGCGTCCATTAGCGCCGCGTCCAGTTGCAACATAGGTTCTCCCCCCGTACAGACCACTAAAGGGTTTCCCCGGTAAGGCGAACGCGCAGGCCATAACGACGCTACCTTTTGAGCGACGGATTCCGCCGTTTCATACTTTCCGCCGTTCAATCCATCCATTCCAATAAAATCGGTATCACAAAACTGGCAAACGGCTTTATGACGGTCTTCTTCTCTGCCCGTCCAGAGATTGCAGCCGGTAAAACGGCAAAACACGGCTGGACGGCCTGCCTGCGCGCCCTCGCCTTGTAGGGTAAAGAAAATTTCTTTTATTTTATAGGACATGATTCATAAAGCATACGCCAGTCAGGCGTCTAAAAAAGTTCTTACCATACGTTCCGCGTCTATAAAAGCGTGGTCAAGCGAGTCGTTTAATAAAACGCGATCGAAAGCGTTTTCGTAGGTTAATTCCTCGGCTGTTTTGGCAATTCTTTTAGCGAGGTTCTCCGGAGATTCGGTATTTCGCTTTTTCAGGCGGTCAAAAAGGACTTCCGGGGATGGCGGTTTAACAAAAATGGCAAGCGAATGTTCCGGGTAGGCTTTTTTAATACTCATCGCGCCATGTACGTCGACGTCGAAAATAATGGTTTTACCAAGACGCCATAATCGCTCAATTTCCTGCCGGAGCGTGCCGGAGAACTGATTTTCGTACACCTGCTCAAATTCCAGGAAGTCGCCTTCAGCGACCCGTCGTTTAAACTCCTCGGTCGTCAGAAAATAATAATCCTTCCCTTCCTGTTCATAAGCCCGGGGAGCGCGTGTAGTGGCGGAAATGGAAAAATCGAGTTGCGGGAATACTTCCAGCAGCCGCCGGACGATAGTGGTTTTGCCGGCGCCGGACGGCGCCGTAAGTATGATTAATTTATGCATAAAAAAAGAGGAACGGCCAAAGCGCTATTGAATGGAAAGAAGAAAATCAGACCAAATTGGCGACCTGTTCTTTGATCTTTTCCAGTTCGTCTTTCATCCGGACAACATAATGCTGAATATCAGCCGAATTTGCTTTGGAACCTAGCGTGTTAATCTCCCTGCCCATTTCCTGAGAAATAAAATTTAGGGTGCGCCCTTTGGAAGCGCTTTTTTTATCTTCGATCTGTTGAATAAAATACTTGCAATGTTGCGCCAGACGGACTTTCTCTTCCGTAATATCCGACTTTTCGAGGTAAAACAGCACTTCCTGTTCAAACCGGTTCTCGTCTACGTTTTCCTTTGCTAAAAATTCTTCTAGGTTCTGACGGAGGCGGGCGCGTAATTTGACGACTCTTTCTTTTTCATGCGGTTCAATCAGTTGCAGCAACGATAAGATAGACGCCACCCGCTCTCGCATATCCTTTTCTATAGATCCGCCCTCGGTTTCCCTAAAATGGGTAAAATCTGTAAAGGCTTCTTTTAATACTTCCTGGGCATTTGCCCATTCTTCTTCGTCGACCGCCTCTTCATCGGATCCGGTGATATTGGGCAGCCTTAAAATCGCGCTCAGCACGTCGCCGTTTGGAATATCTAATTCCTGGGTCAACGACTGTAGTTCGCGGTGATATCGCCTGAATAACTCGTGGTTTATGGCAAAGTCTTCTTCGCCGTTGAGCGAGCGGACGCTCAACGATACGTCCACTTTTCCCCGTTCCGCCAGATCGGAGACGATCCTGCGCAACTCCAATTCTTTTTCCTTATATCTTGAAGGCGTCTTGAACCGGACTTCGGTCATTTTACTGTTTACAGCCCTTATTTCAACGGAAATAGTTTTCTCTTTAAAGGTCTTAGCGGCGCGACCGTATCCGGTCATCGATAAAAGCATATAATAAAATTTCGGCAAAGATAACATTAGTTGCGGCATACCGGCTAATGGTAGAAAGCATTTTACAAATCAACCTTCAATTTTCAATTGATTTCGTACACGGACGCCTGGTAAGGAGTCAGATGAAATTTTATATTTCCTTTATCATCTTTATCCATTTGTACTCCTGAAACGTTGGTCGCTAATAACGTTTTTAAAGTCGTCGACTGCGGCAATGTATAATCTACCTGTTTATTGGAAAAATTGAGTAAGACGAGTATTTTTTTGCCTTCCATGGAGCGCGTATAAATAAAAACCTGCGGATGTGCCGGGTCTAAATCCTTATAATCTCCGTAAATCAGGGCAGGAGTGTTCTTCCTTAACTCAATCATTTTTCTGTAATAATTGTATATGGAAGCAGTATCGGTCGTTTCCTGCGCGGCGTTGATTTCTTTATAGTTAGGATTAACGACCAGCCAGGGTTTTGCGGCCGTAGTAAATCCCGCGTTTGGCGAGGCGTCCCATTGCATGGGCGTACGGGCATTATCCCGGCCAGTTTTATTGAGTTCGGCAATATAGGTTTTAGTGTCCACTTTGCCGCCGAGCACCAGGTCGGTATAGGCGTTTCTGGCTTCGACGTCGTTGACGTCTTTCATGTCTTTAAATGCATAATTGGTCATGCCCAGTTCGTCGCCCTGGTAAACAAACGGCGTCCCTTTCAGAGTAAACAACATGGTCGCCAGCATTTTGGCGGAAGGCGCGCGATATTCCGGCAGGTCGCTTCCAAAACGACTGACGATGCGAGGATTGTCATGGTTACCAAAAAAAACGGTATTCCAGGTATGTTTATCCAGTTGCGTCTCATATTTAGTGAACACCGCTTTAAAATCTTCTATTTTCCAGGGTTTCGTGTGTTTCCAGCCGGGGGCGCGGTCGATGGTATTGACGATATCGAACTGAAAGATCATATTCAGTTCATGCCGCCGCTCGTCGATAAAATCCGGCGTTCGTTGTAAGGATACGCCCGACGCCTCGCCCACCGTCGTCATATTATATTTGGAGAGGACTTCCCGGTTCATTTCCTGTAGATAATCATGCACATGAGGGCCGTTGGAAATGATCGCGCCAAAATCTTCTCCGGGTTTAAGGTCCGGGAATTCGGGGTTTTTGGAAATAAAAGGGATCACGTCCATCCTAAAACCGTCGACGCCTTTATCCAGCCAGAATTTCATCACGTCAAAAACTTCTTTACGGACTTTTGGATTGTCCCAATTCAGGTCCGGCTGCTGTACCGCAAATAAATGCAGGTAGTACTCGTTCGTTGGCGTATCCAGTTTCCAGGCGCTTCCGCTAAAACCGGAAGTCCAGTTATTGGGTTCTTTACCATTTTTGGCCGGTCGCCAGATATAATAATCGCGATAAGGGTTTGTTTTAGATTTCCGGCTTTCCACAAACCACTGATGTTGATCGGAAGTGTGGTTAACGACTAGGTCGAGGATCAGTTTCATACCCCGTTGTTTAACGCCCGCTAATAAAGCGTCAAAATCCTGCATGGTTCCAAATTCGGTCATAATATCCCGATAATCGCTGATATCGTAACCATTGTCTACATTGGGAGATTTAAAATGCGGCCCCAGCCAGATCACGCCGACCCCTAAGTTTTTTAAGTAATCGAGCTTTTGCGTCAGACCCTGCAGGTCGCCGATCCCGTCTCCGTTACTATCCTTAAAAGAGCGCGGATATACCTGATAAACAACGTCCTCTTTCCACCATTTTTTAGTAATTCCGTTGATCTGTCCGGCAGTTTCTGTGGCGACGCTATCGGAGGCTTTCTTTTGATCCATTTTGCAAGCGCCTGTCAGAGAAGTCAAAAAAGCGAATAGTAAAGTTAATTTTTTCATATATTTAAGCATAAATAAACAAACGCAAATTCATTTGAAGCCGTCAAATTTTTCAAATGTAGGTCAATTTATTTAAAAAGTAAAAAGGATATTTTTTTACCGGTGAACGAATGATAAAAAAGGATTATTTTATAAGAAATAATGAATAATTCTCCGGGACGACCGTTGTTTTACAATATAATATCGTATATTTGAACAAAAGATTAGCATTTGTTGTCCTAAATGCAAAATTATCCCGTTCTTGTTTTTTGCGATTCTTCCTATACTCCAATTTTCTAAAATATATATGATGAAGTTTTTATTTTCTTTTTCCATAGTCCTGTTTTCCTTCTTAACTGCGCAGTCGCAAAGGCTGGATAACAGTGCCAAGGGTATTGTATACGATAAAGAAACTGCCGTTGATATCCGGCTTCATACCTTTGGTTACGCTTTAAATGTAGACTTTGGAAAAATAAATACCTATTATAAAACGACCTTCTATCAATTTGGACTGGGCGAATTAAAACATTTTAAGGAAACCAACCGGAGCAGCGAATTTGGCGGCTCCACTTCCGGAAGCAGCCTAACGGGTTTTAGTTTTGGTAAACAGAACTCCTGTTATGTCGTGCGGGCGGGTATGGGTCAGAAAATTTATTTTACGGAGAAAGCCGCTAAAAACGGGGTAGGACTTGCGGTCAGTTATGCAGGCGGCGCAACTTTAGGCCTTATCAAACCCTATTACTTAGAAATCGCAGGCAGCACGGATTATTCTAACAATATTGATATTAAATATACGCCTGAAACGGCGACTGATTTTCTGGACCTGACCAAGATACGGGGTAAATCCAACTTTTTTACCGGTATTGGTCAAACGACCGTCATTCCGGGCGTACATGGAGAAGTTGCCGTTCACCTTGACTGGGGCGCTTTTGATGAATTTTTAAGAGCAGTAGAAGCGGGAATTATGCTTGACGTTTTTATTAAAAAAGTTCCCATTATGATTACCCAGCAGAACCGCGCTTATTTTCTAAATTTGTATGCTTCCGTTCAATTTGGCAAGCGCAAGTAATTCATTGGGTCTTGCCGTTTAATTTTATTCTTTCCTGACTCCGTCTTTATACATGATTGAACTTCCTATCACCGAAACGCCGGCGTCCGCTAAACGAAAACCGGACTGGCTGCGCGTAAAATTACCCATTGGAGAAGATTACCGGCGCGTGCGCAGCCTGGTCGACGAATATAAACTACATACCATCTGCCAGAGCGGTAATTGCCCGAATATGGGCGAATGCTGGGGAGCGGGTACGGCAACTTTTATGATTTTGGGTAACGTCTGCACCCGTTCCTGTTCTTTTTGCGCAGTTAAAACCGGTAAGCCCAACGAATACGACGAAGACGAACCCCGGCGCGTTGCCGAAGCTATCCGACTCATGCAGGTCAAACACGCCGTTATTACCTCTGTTAACCGCGATGAACTCAAAGACAGGGGAGCAGAGGTTTGGTACCAGACCGTCCGGCAGGTAAAAGAACAATCGCCCTCCACGACTATTGAAACGTTGATCCCGGATACGAAATCCAACTGGGACGCCTTGGAAAGAATGATTAGCCCAGGTCAGGAAGTCGTTTCGCATAATATGGAAACGGTGGAGCGGCTTTATAGAAAAGTTCGTCCGCAGGCAAAATACGAGCGCAGCCTTGAACAGATCCAACGAACGAAAGCTTTCGGGAAAAGAACAAAATCCGGCGTAATGGTGGGCTTGGGAGAGCAACCAGAGGAAATATATAAAATCATGGACGACCTGGTCGCCCACGGGTGCGACGTATTAACTTTAGGCCAATATCTCCAGCCGACTAAAATGCACATCGATGTGGCTGAATTTATACATCCCGATCAATTTGCCCGATATAAGGAAATTGGTTTGTCCAAAGGGTTTCAGTTTGTTGAAAGCGGCCCTTTAGTAAGGTCTTCTTACCATGCCGAACGACATTTGTAAGAAAATAGGAAATGTGCCTTATGAAATATGAATTTTCTTACGATAAAGCCATAAAAGAATTACAGACCATCGTTCTGGAACTACAAACCGATACCATAGGGGTCGATCTATTGAGCGAAAAAGTTAAACGAGCCGCTGAATTAATTCGGTTATGTAAAGAGCGGTTAAGAAAAACGGAAGAAGATATCAAAGAATCGCTTGAACCCCGTTCCGTTTAGGCTCCCTGTTCTTTCGCTGCAAGCACAAAAGGACGCAATATTTTTTCTAACTGCACCGCCGTTTTAAGGCCGGATTCCCTCCATTTAATTTCGCCTTTCTGAAAAACCATCAGCGTCGGAACCGATTGTACGCGGTAAGATTCTGCAACAGCCGGATTTTGGTCAATATCAATTTTTATAATGGAGACGCCGTCCACTATTTTATCTTTGACTTCTTTCAGGATCGGCGCCTGCATTTTACACGGACCGCACCAGGTCGCGGTAAAATCTATTAATACAGGCTTATCGGAATTAATGAGGTCTGAAAAACTTTTTTTCATAGTTATCGAATTAAAAGTGGAGAAAGGAAACTTGTAATCATTAAACAGGGAAAACGGAAAAATAATTTCCCAACTTAAAAATATAGTGAAATTCGCGTTAAATGCGAGCGCGTCTTTAAGTCGCTTCCACATTGCCGGTCAAAGAAGCGCCTGCTTCCTCCAGCGCTTTAATCCCGCCGTTAATTTCTGAAAAATTATTAAAACCGCGCGCTTTCAGGATAGACGACGCAATCATGGAACGGTATCCGCCCGCGCAGTGTATATAAAAATGTTCTTGCCGGTTCATAGAGGAAGTCCATTCATTAATGTCGCTCAGAGGAAAATTATCCGCGCCCGCGAGTCGATTTTGCTCAAATTCAGCCGGACGACGCATATCCAACACCCGTCCGGTCCGTCCGTCCTGATCCCTGAGAAACTGACCGGCTGAAATTCTTTGAATCGAATCAACTGGTTTACCTGCTTTGAGCCAGGCGTCTATACCGCCGTCCAAATAACCGAGCGTATGATCATATCCTACGCGGGAAAGCCGGACGACCGTCTCTTTCTCCATTCCGGGGAGGCAAACTATCAGGATGGGCTGTTTAATATCTTCAATTAATTCTCCTACCCAGGGCGCGAATTGACCTTCCAGCCCGATATTTATGCTTCCGGGTATAAAGGCCTGAGCAAAATTTGCGTCGGATCTTGTATCCAGTATTAAAGCGCTCTGCCGTTCGGCTTCCCATTCGAAGAGATCGGGAGTTAACGCCTGAAGGCCCTGATCCAGCACAGAGTCTAATTGCGCGGCGCCTTTTTTATTCATCGCCACATTTGCGGCAAAATAAGGCGGCGGAGGGGCCAGGCCTTCAATCACTTCCAGGATAAACTGTTCCCGCGAGGTCGCTTTCAATGCGTAATTCGTCATTTTTTGTCTGCCTAACGTATCGGACGTTTCTTTACTCATGTTTTTGCCGCAAGCAGATCCGGCTCCGTGCGCCGGGTAAATAATAACGTCGTCCGGCAACGGTTTGATTTTTTGATTCAAAGAGTCGAATAAATATCCGGCCAGGTCTTCTCTTGAAAGTTGATTTCCCTGCGCCAGGTCGGGCCGCCCGACGTCGCCAATAAATAAAGTATCTCCTGAAAATAAATAGCGCGGCACTCCGGATTCATCCGATAAAAGATAACAAGACGACTCGAGGGTATGTCCGGGCGTATGCAATACCCGGAGCGTTAATTTTCCTATCCGGAAGATTTCCCCGTCGGCGGCAATACGGCAGTTAAAATCGGTTTGAGCGGTTGGCCCGTAGACGATTTCCGCGCCAGTTTGCGCGGCCAGATCCAGATGGCCGGAAACAAAATCGGCATGAAAATGCGTTTCAAAAACATATTTTATTTTTGCTTTATCTTTGGCCGCTCTTTTCAAATAAGGGGCCGGGTCGCGCAACGGATCTATAACGGCGGCTTCGCCGTCGGAAAAAATATAGTAAGCGCCCTGAGCCAGGCACCCGGTATAAATTTGTTCAACCATAATTACTGCAATATTTCTTTAGCTGCGATAAAAAAGGCCACGCTCAGCACAAACCAGCCGAACGTTTGTTTTAATCGTTTTACTTCTATAAAATCAGAAAAATAAGCGCCCGCGACGACTCCGATACAGGTTAATAATGTAAAATAAAATAAAAAATGGGCGTTTAGTTCGACATGATTTTGTAAATCTCCCGCAAATCCCATTAAGGAATTTATTCCTATGATCAGTAAAGACGTGCCGACTGCAAGGCGCATTGGTAAACCCAAAAAAGAGACCAACGCCGGAATAATTAGAAATCCACCGCCTGCTCCAACAAATCCTGCTGTCGAACCCACCAGCAAAGCGTCGAGGATCACGCGGATATAGGGGATTTTAAGGTTTATTGGAACAGACGTATCTGGTCTGCCGGCGTTAATAATCATTTGGGTTCCGGCAAAAATCATGACCGCCACAAAAGTTGACAATATAAATATATTCTTACTAACAACATGCCTATCGAAAATTAATATTGGATCGGGTAAAAACGGCAATAAATATTTTCTAATCATATAAACGGCCAGGAAGGAAGGGACAGAAAAGATCAACGCCGTTTTATACTCTACATTCCCGCGCCGCGCCAAAAGGCCCGCGCCGACCAAAGCGGCGCATCCGACGATGCATAAGGAATAGGAAGAGGCCGTCAGCGGAACGATTCCCGCGCCGTAGATTAAAACGGGAACGGTCAAAATGGAACCTCCTCCCCCCATTAATCCTAACGAGCATCCAATAGCAAGCGCCAAAATGATTAAAAGCGGCGTCATGGCGTCTATTTAAAGAACCGTTCGTCAATCATTTTTCTAAACGCCTCGTCGCCGATTTGCAACCTCAAAGCGTAAAGCCCTTTAGCATCTTCTCCTGCGACGTAACGCAATTGAGTTTTGCCGTCGGTCGCGGCCTCAAAAACCACTTCCGCAATTTGTTCTGCTGCGGATCTGGTAGCCGCCCGAGCCGGGTCGGTAAAAGCGGCGAATACTTTTTTTGTATATTCTTCGTAAGCATCTTGCCTGGCCAATACGAGCGACCGACTGGCAAAATCAGTTGAAATTCCGCCTGGCGAGACCGTTTTAATACCAATCCCAAACTTTGACAATTCAAACGCCATACTTTCGCTCCAGCCTTCCAGCGCCCATTTCGTTGCGTGATAAACGGAATTAAAAGGAAAAGCGACCAAACCGCCGATGGAGGTAGTAGAAATGAATAAACCGCTTTTCTTTTCCCGAAAATAAGGGATAAAAGCCTGTGTAGTCCGAATAACGCCCAGCAAATTGGTATTGATTTCCTGAACCAATTGTTCGTCGGTCGTTACTTCCAACGGGCCGGCCAATCCGTACCCAGCGTTGTTGAACACCACGTCCACTTCTCCCATAGCAAGCGCGGCGGCGGCGGCTTCCTTGATTTGTTGAACGTTAGTCACGTCCAAAGCAAGCAAATGAATGTTCTCCCGCTGGGTTAATTCAGTATCCTGATCCGGTTTGCGCATGGTCGCGATCACTTTCCAGCCTTTTTGCGCAAAAAGCAAAGCGGTCGCTTTTCCAAGCCCGGTTGAAGCGCCGGTAATGAAGATGGTTTTGGTCATTATAGTCGATGATAATCTGTAAAAAGAAACTATATCTTTGAAAACCTAAAAGATAGGTTTTAGTTTTGGGGTTTTAAAATAAAACCCTTTGTGAAGCGCCTTTTGGAACTTACATTGTGCAAAATTTTGAATTTACACAAGATGACTAAAGCCGGCTTTTTACTATTTATATGGATACCATTTATCCAAACGACTGCGGCTCAAAAGCAACCGGTCGATTATGTTAACGTATTTACGGGAACGTCCAATTCAAGGTGGATGTTGTTTCCCGGGGCTACGACGCCGTTTGGGATGGTCAAATTAAGCCCCGACAACCAGGAAAATGTCTGGAATGGGGGGTACGAATATACGATCAACAGCATTTCCGGATTCAGCCATTTACATGCCATGAGTTTGGGCGGGGTCAGCGTCATGCCCGTTGTCGGGAATTTGCAGTTATATCCGGGACAATATAAAACGTTCCCCGGCAAACCGGACGGGCCGTATCATACGATGTGGACGGCGGGTTACCGGTCGCGGTTTAAAAAAGAAACGGAAAGCGGGTCGCCGGGGTATTACCGCGTACATTTACTGGATTACGACGTTCTGGCCGAATTGACGGCTACCAAGCGCACTGGCTGGAGCCGGTTTACTTTCCCCAAAAGCGAGGACGCGCATCTGCTCTTTGACTTTAATTTTGACAAAGAAGAAAAAGAAGAAATTAAAGAAGTTGCCGTAACGGTTAACGGTTCTATCTTATCCGGCTATATTCGTCAAAACAATCAATACGTCGGGGATTATACGGTTTATTTCGTTACCCAACTCAATAAAACCATTGATTCCGTTCAATCATGGACAAGAGAGGAAGAAAAAGATAAAACGCTCGCATACGGCAGCCGTTGGAGAGGGAAAACAACGATCATACCCGTCAAAGATACTTTTAGAGGAAGCGGTTCCTGCGGACTAATCCTGAATTTTCATACTGCAGAGAAAGAAGCGGTCATTTTAAAGACGGGCATCTCCTTTGTCGGCGAAGCGGAAGCGGCCCAAAACCTCGTCGCTGAGACCGGGGACGCCGGTTTTGATTTCGACCAAATAGCAGTCCGCGCCCGTAAGGAGTGGAACGACCTGTTAGGCACAGTAGAGGCGGAAGGGGCGGACTCCGACAAAACAACTTTTTATACTTGCTTATACCGCTCTTATTCAGGGAAATCGGTCATGAACGACGCCGACGGCGCTTACCGCGACGGCTGCGGCAATGTTCAACATCTAAAGGCTCCGGTCGACGCGGTGTACAGCGCCGACGGCGCTTGGGGAACGCAATGGAATCTGTCTCCGTTGTGGACTTTGCTGAGTCCCGGCGTAGCCAATTCCTGGGTCAACCACATGTTGGAACTATACGATAAAGGCGGATGGACCCCGGAAGCGCCGACCGCGTTAAAATACGCGCCGATCATGGGCGCGCAGCATCACCTGGCGCTGATGATTAGCGCTTATCAAAAAAATATAAGGCATTTCGACGTCGAAAAAGCCTGGAAAGCGGTTAAACACGACCTGACGACGCCCGGAATGGAGGCGCCCTGCGGAGGTTACGCCGGCGACCGACAATTGACGCCTTATCTGAAATACGGCTATGTGCCGGATGAAGACGGCGCCGCGTCCAATACGCTGGAATACGCTTACGACGATTACTGCGCCGCCCAATTTGCGAAAAGTTTGGGGAAAGAAGCGGATTATCAATACTTTAAAAAACGCAGCGAAAGTTATAAAAACCTCTTTGACCCAATTACCGGTTTTATGCGCCGCAGACGGCGGGACGGCTCCTGGGTTGCGCCTTTGGACGTCCACGCTTTTGGAACGCAGGGCGGCTGGAACGGTTCGGGATTTATGGAAGGGACCGCCTGGATATATAGTTTTTTTGTTCCGCACGACGTTCCCGCTTTGGTGAAAATGGTCGGGAAGGAAAAATTTAACGCGCGGCTGGAAGAAGGCTTTGCGAAGGGATACGTCGATCTGGGCAATCAGCCCAATTTACAGGCGCCTTTTTTGTTTAATTATTCGGGGAAACCCTGGCTGACGCAAAAATATACGAACCAGGTTCTTCGGACCATGTACGACAATTCTCCCTATACGGGTTGGATCGGCGAAGAAGACGAGGGGCAGCTCAGCGCCTTATATGTGTTGCTGGCAATGGGACTATTTGAAATGGACGGCGGCTGTTCAACAGAACCCTATTATGATTTGTCGTCGCCGATATTCTCAAAGATCACGATACATTTAAATAAAACATATTATGGCGGAGGCGATTTTATTATTGAAACGGAACGGAAGAATCCGGGCGATATCTATATCCAGAAAGCCATGCTGAATGGAGTGCCTTTGAAAAAAGCGATGTTACCACATAAAGAACTCGTCAAAGGAGGGAAATTGGTCATCACCTTAGGCCCGGCTCCCAATGAACGCTGGGGTTCGGGTGAATAAAGGCGGTAATCCAAAATGTATCCTAACTATATATGCGAAGAACGGGTTAAAACTGTCAATAGCGGTTAACACCGTGGTACCTTTTGCGGCTATCCAACTATAAATCGTTTTGAACACGGCGTTTTAGAGGTGCCTTTTAGTTCGATCTTTCTCCATACTGACTACTATCTGAAGTAACGGTTATACATGATTCATAAATGCCTCATACATGAATCAGACACGGCTTATGTACGGCTTATGTACGGCTTATGTGTGACTCAAGGGGTTAACGGATAACGGATGGTTATTAAGGATAAACTGACTTCGGGGGCCGGGATTTAGGGGTTGAAAGGATTTAAAGTTAATCCGGCTTTAATTGTTCATAGTAAGTAGTATGCATTAAATAAACGCTAAAATTCGTATCTTTGTGGATGATCAAAGCAAATCAACTCACACAGACGGAAGTATCGACCTTGCGGGAGGCTCAAAAGAACTCGGATAAGGCGCATTTCAGGAACCGGTGTTT
>JBBRMZ010000045.1:0-25296 GCA_038230555.1 Chitinophagales bacterium | reverse complement strand
TAAATTGTAAACGTTAAATTGAAAACGGAACACATATCGCGCCCCAAACCCCGCAAACGGTACGTATTTTAATTTTTTGCAAAAATTAAAAGACGTCCCACACCCCTCCCCGCGCGCGTAGCGCGCGGAAGCGCGGTCTCATTAAACTTATTACCTGTAAATTTTTGCTGACGGCTAATTGCTGAAAGCTGATAGCTATGCTTTCCATTAAAAACAAAATACTCAGGAGCCTCAAATGGACGGTTTTGTCTTCCGCCATCGTTACCCTGGGAAGCGTCGTTCAGCTAAGCGTGCTAACCCGCGTTGTTTCCCAAAGTGAATTTGGACTGTGGGCGATTGCGAACGTATTTATCGGGTTCGCCGCCGCTTTCATCGACGTCGGAGTGGGCGGAGCCATCATCCATAAGCAGGATATTACCCCCCGTCAGTTATCCACGCTCTACTGGATCAATATTTTCGCCGGCGTCCTGTTCTATCTGATCTTGCTAGCCTGCGCCCCTTTGATCGCCTGGTATTATAAAAACCCCGCCTTGTCCGCCATCGTTGCCCTTTCCGGTCTGAATTTATTGTTCCCAACCATCGGGATACAGTTTAAAATATTGCTGCAAAAGTCTTTCAAAATGGACGTCATTTCAAAAATAGACGTTTGCGCTTTTGCGCTAAATTTCATGGTTTCCGTGGTCTTATCCTTTCGCAGCTTTGGCGTTTACGCGCTCATATATGGAAACCTGGCGGGTTCGTTGACCGCCGCGCTCGCCTATTTTTTCCTGGGCCGGTCTTTACACCGCCCCGAGCGCTATTTTAACCTGCGCGAAGTCGATTTTTTTCTTCGGTTCGGCTCCTTCCAGTTGGGTGAACGCTTAATCAATTACGCCCACGAACAGTTTGACGTGTTTTTCATCGCCCGCCTTTGCGCGCCCGCCCAACTCGGCGTCTACGACGTGTTTAAACGGCTGATCAAGCGGCCTATTTTTTTAATCAACCCCATCGTCACCAAAATTTCGCTACCCGCTATGGCATATCAACAGGATAAAGGGCAGGCATTGGGATTCATTTTTCAAAGATCCATTCTCTACCTTTGTTCCATTAATTTCCCCATTTATATATTCGCTTTTGTAGCGGCCGATCCCATCATCCGGATGCTGTTCGGACCTGCATGGCTCGAGGGAGCGCCTGTTTTCCGGTTACTATGCGCGTATTTTCTCTTATATAGTACCGGCAACCCGGTTGGTTCGCTGTTGATAGCCAAAGGCAAGGCGTCCTGGGGCTTCTACTGGAACCTGGCGATTTTGCCTCTGTCCGCTTTATTCATCTATGCCGGTAGCCGGCAGGGAATTACAGGCGTCGCCGCCGCGCTGCTCGCCCTGCAGGTCCTGCTTATTTTCTTCAATTATTTTTTCCAAGTAAAACCCCTGATCAACGCTCCGGCTGCGGGCTATTTTTCAAACATGGCCAAACCTTTGTCGCTGTCGCTGATAGCGGGCGCGGGCGCTTTCGTCGCCGGTCTTTTATTTGACAGCCCGGTAGAAAAACTGATCGCGATGGCGGTTTCGGGCACTGCCGTCTATATCGTCCTGAGTTTCCTGTTCAATAAGGCGTTCCTGGAAGAAATCGGCGGTTTAATCCGGGGAGGAGCAAGCCGGCAACCGGCCAAACCCTTATAGTTTTGTGATCTTTTGACTCCAGTTGCGCTCCCCGTTTCTGATCCGCACCATATATACTCCGGCAGAAAAATCTGCGGTAGAAATGGTCAGCCGCACAATTTCCCTTTCCGGCTGAACTGTTCTCTGATAAACCAGTTTTCCCTCCATATCGAACACTTCCACGCCGACGTCGCTCGTGTAACGTTCGCCGCCGCCTTCAATCGTCAAAATTTCCCGGACCGGGTTGGGATATACTTTCATTGAGCCGGAGGATGAAAAATCTACGCTGACTATTTTCGAATAGGTTGTTTGATCGTCCAGATCTACCGATTTTAACCGGTAATAATTGACCCCCGCTAAAACCCGGTCGTCAGTAAAAGCATAATCCTGTTCCAATATGCTGTTGCCTGCCGCTTTCACCGTTCCGATGGTCGAAAAAACAACGCCGTCTTTACTTCTTTGCACTTCAAAATGGCTGGTATTTCTTTCGGACGCCGTTTGCCAGGATACTAAACTACCGGTATTGTTTTTGACCGCCGTAAAAGACGTCAGTTCCACCGGTAGCGCGATCTGGTTGATCGGGCAACTTGGGTCTAGCAATAATTTTTGTAGGGTATAGACTCCTTCGTAGCTGATAATAAAAATAGCGGGCGTCGACTTATTGATTACCTGGAAACTGTAAGTCCCGGAAGGATTTAAAGAAGAATTGGCCACTTGGTAAGACTGGCCACCGCCAATCGCTAAATTTCCGCTAAAAGTGCCGCCGGCATAAACGAGGCCGCTGATTCCTCCGCCGCCCGAAATAAGGAAAGTCGCGTCCGCAATGAAGGGCGTCGGGTTTGGACTGGAAAGCGTGAAAATGACTGTCAAAGTGGTAGACGTCTGACTTACTTTGGTCGCTTTCAAGCAATAAGTTTGAGCGAATGCCGCCGCAGACAATAACATAAGGGTAGTATAAAGAAATAACTTTTTCATAGCTACAATTTTTTAACGGTTGTTATGGTTAATAGAACTTTGTTCAACTCGAAACGCCCATCCTAAACGGCGTAGGATAATACCTAAAAGCTAATGGCTAATTGCTTATAGCTAAAAGCCAACTACTCCTATTGCTTCAAATCTATCTGAGAGACCGGGTTATTCCCGCGCGCGAAGGAGACGTCGCTGGAGAAAATAGACGCGTCGAAATCAAGGTCGTAGCCTGACTCGTACAGGAAGAAGACGGGCGGGGTCGGATTCCGGTTTCTCAAATTAGCGATATCCTGCGCTCCGATGAGCCCGTCGCGGTCGGTATCGCCCATATATAATGCATATTTACCATTGGACAGCGTCTTCCTGGATCCCGCCAACGCGTTGGTCGTGGTCGTAAAATCCAAGTCGGTCAGCGAAGGCGACGCCGTGTTTGCCATTCCGACCGGCACGCTGTTTTGCGTGCGCGTACCCAGCGCCAGGCGATGCCGGACGGAGATATGGTAGGCGCCGTTCAGCAAATAGTTAAAACTTCCGCCCGAAGACGCCAGATCTTTGAAGGCCACCGGGGAATAACCGTCCATGTCTACGATCTTCCCATCCTGGCGCAACAATGCGGCGCGTCGGGTAATAATGATCGCGTTGCCAACCATAGCGTCCCTGATCTCTATCAAAACCCAGTCGACGATCGCAGAATCGCCGGCGGAAACTGCGAGCACGGAACCGGGAACGGTCTCGGTTCCCGCATAAGCAGGGGATGGAGAATTGCCCGGGAAAGGGGAAGTTCCAAAAGTCAGGGTATTGTACGGCTGCGCGGACGGAATTTTATTCGCCGCTCTCAACCCGTCCGACATGAGACCCGTCGAAACGTTATACGCTCCCTCCAGGAAAACCTTGAGCCGGATTTTCGGTATGCAATCGACCGTGACCACCGTCGCCGTATTTGACGTCGCTGCGGTACAGCTTGTACCCGCCGCGCTGACAATAACCTGGTAATCCACGTTTCCGGTCGTTTGGGAGCCGGGAACATAAGTAGCGGCATTAGCGCCGGCGATGGAGCTAAACGCTGCCGTCCCGGTCCGCGATTGCCATTGATAGATTATATTGGCGCCGCCGGTAGCGCTTACAGAAAGAGCGCTCGTCGCTCCCGCGCATGCGCTTAAACCGGCCGGCTGCGTCAGGATCGAAATATCCTGAACCGTGACGACCTGCGAGGCGGTCGCCGAATTGCCGCATACGTCGGACGCCGTCCACGTCCGGGTAAGCGTATATGTTGCGCCGGAACCGGCCGTGTTGATTTCCACTAAGTTGAGGTTCGGGTGGGCGTCGCAATTGTCGGTCGCCGTTACGGTCGCGGCGACGGGTATTTCCGAGCACCCGGCCAAAATATTTGCGGGAACGCCCGCTAAAGTCGGCGGCGTTTTATCCTGCACCGTAATAATTTGGGAGGCGGTCGCGCTATTTCCGCAGCCGTCCGTCGCCGTCCATGAGCGCGTGATCGTATAATTGTAGATGCAACTGCCCGCTGTTTTTACATCTGCCACCGTGATGGCCGGATTAGGGTCGCAATTGTCCGTCGCCGTTACCAAACTTCCCGAAGCGGCTGGACCGGCGCTGCATTCTACGGTCGCCGAAACGGGGACGCCCGCAAGGACCGGAGCCGTTTTATCCTGCACCGTAATGATTTGCGTAGCCGCCGCGCTGTTTCCACAGGCGTCCGTTGCCGTCCACGTTCGCGTCAGCGTATAATTTCCCGCGCAGGAACCTGCCGCCACGACGTCCGCCACGCTCAGCGAAGGATGCGGATCGCAGCCGTCCGTCGCGTTGACCGAACCGATCGAAGCGGCTGGAACGGCGCTACATTCTACGGTTACCGAAGCCGGCACGCCCGCGAGCGTCGGCGCAGTATTGTCCTGTACGGTAATGATTTGCGAAACGGTCGAGCTGTTGTTGCAGACGTCCGCGGCCGTCCAAACGCGCGTAAGGGTATAATTCCCGGCGCAGCTTCCTGGGGTAGTCGCGTCGGCCACCGTGATGACAATGGCCGGAGTGGCGGTGCAATTATCTGTCGCCGTCACTAAACTGACGGACGCCGCGGGTATGGAGGCGCAGGCTACCGTAACCGCCGCAGGCGCCGCGGAAAGCGTGGGCGCCGTAATATCCTGTACCGTAACGACCTGCAAGGCCGTCGAATGATTTCCGCAAACGTCGGTTGCCGTCCAGGTTCGCGTCAGCGTGTAATTATTGGCGCAACTACCGTCTGTGCGGGTTTCCACAATCGAAACGGAGGGATGCGGATCAAAATTATCGGTCGCCGTCAGGGTTGGCGCCGTCAGCGTCGCCGCGCAGTCAGCCGTAGCGTTGGCCGGCGCGACCGATAGAACCGGCGGCGTTGCGTCAACCTTGATATAAATGGCCGCCGCTTTTGCCTGCACGCCGGCAATTCCCAGGTTATAGACCGACTGAATCAGGCAGCCCGGGCTGAAAGACGCCGTGTCGCTGGTCATCAAAACGGAAACGGAATCCCCGTTGGCCGGAGCATACGTATAAGTAGCGCTGTTGGTCCCAACGGCCATATTGTTGACCAGCCACTGGTAGCTCGGCGCTGTCCCTGAATGATGAACGGTCGAAACGGTGAACGTGACGTTCGATCCGGCGCAGATCGAATCTTTGGCTGCGTCGGCGCTGGACGAGATCGCCGCGGTAGGAGAGATCAGGCAATTGACGGGGCAGCCGGTCAAATCTCTGTTTAACCGGAGGTTCCCGTCTTTTACGCCATAATTGCCCGAAGCGTCGTCAATGGTAAAAGAGGCGGGGGCGGCGCTGTTGGATTTATTGAACATAAACTGGTACGTGAAAATGGGGTTTTGGCCGGCGTCGTTGCCGGTGTTTCCCCGCATTTTTGCCGCCCCGAACGAGGCGCCGATCGTACCGGTGTTCCCAACAACATAAGATCCGGAAATGCTGCCGCTGCCGGAAATATTTAACGTAGCGTCCGCATTCCAGGCTGCATTATCGGAACTGGATAACAGGATTTCGACCGTCAGGTTGGCGGAGGTTTCGCTGAGTTTATTGACCTTCAAACAATAAGAAGGGTTGGCCACTGTGGTGACGGTCATCGTAATGCTGTTACTGACGGTCGACGCCGGCGAAACGCAAACCGCATTGCTGGTCAGCGCGCAACTGATGACGTCGCTGTTGGCCAAAGCTGCATCGGTATAGGTCGCGCTGTTGGCGCCCGCGTTGGCGCCGTTCTTTTTCCATTGATAGACCGGCGCGGTTCCGCCGTTGGTCGCTGACGCCGTAAAAGTAACGGACGCCCCCGGGTAAATACTTTGGCTTCCCGAAGTAATGGCAATCGTTACCGAAGGAACGACCACGGCGATTATGTTCATCGTCACGCTATTGCTGGTTGCGGCGGTCGGCGAGGGGCAAGCGGCGGCGCTGGTCAGGACGCAGGTAAGGACGTCGTTGTTCGCTAAAGCCGCATCTGTATAGCTTGAACTGTTGGCGCCAACAACGTTGACGTTGTTCTTTTTCCATTGATATGCAGGCCCTGCGCCGCCGTTCGCAGGCGTCGCCGTGAAGGTCGCGCTCGTCCCGGAACACATGGTCTGGCTGCCGGCCGTAATGGCGATGGTCACTTCGGGCGTCACCGTCGGCGTCACCGTCATCGTCAGATTGTTGCTGGTTGCGGTCGCCGGAGCGGGGCACAGCGCATTGCTGGTCATCACGCACGTTATAGCGTCATTGTTGATTAGTGTCGCGTCTGAATAAGCGGCGCTGTTGGTCCCGACATTTGTCCCGTTCTTTTTCCACTGATATGAAGGTGCAGTTCCGCCATTGAAAGGCGTCGCCGAAAAAGACCCCGTGGCGCCCGCGCAAATGTTCTGGCTGCCGCCCGTTACGGCGATCGAAAGAGCGGGAACGACCGTCGTGTTGACGGTCATTGTCAGGCTGGTGCTGGTTGCGGTGGTCGTAGAAACGCAGGCGGCGTTACTCGTTAAAACGCAAGCGATTACGTCGCCGTTCGCCAGGGTAGCGTCTGAATAATTCACACTGTTTGCGCCAACGCTGGCTCCATTCTTTTTCCACTGAAAAGCGGGGGCGGCCCCGCCGTTGGTTGGCGTGGCGGTAAAAGTTACGTTCGTATTTGGGCAAGTTGTTTGGTTGCCTGATATAATGGAGATAAGGACCGAAGGAGCGACGGCCGCGCCGACCGTTATGGCATTCGTGGTCGTAGGCGTACCGCTGACAGTAACGACCGCTGTATAAGAGCCCGCGCTGACGGGCGTATACGTTGTGCCCGTAAAAGCCCACTCCTGGATACGGCTATTGAAATAATCGGCAATGAATACGTTGCCGGAAGCGTCGACCGCCACGCCGGTCGGACTGTTCAAATGCATGGCGTCGTTAGCGCCGGTTGTGCTGGACGTACCCGCAACCGTAACGCCGCTGGTAGCGCTGGTTGAACCGGCGGGAAATTTCTGAATACGGTTATAGCCGTTATCGGCCACGTATAAATTACCCGCCGCATCTATCCATATCCCGGACGGCGTATTCAATTTATTCAGGCCGATTCCGGTGCCATTGCCGCCTGCTACCGTCGATCCCGCCGAAGCGCCCAAAGCCCACTTTTGGACCCGGTTATTGCCGGCGTCCCCGACGTAGACGTTGCCCGACGCGTCTACCCAAACGCCGTTTGGATTGTTTAACTGCGTTGTTCCAGATCCGCTGGTTGCGTTACTTTGGCCCGCGACTGTCGTTCCGGAGGAAGCGCCGGGAGTCCATTTCTGGACCCTGTGGTTTCCATAATCAGAGACATAAATATTACCCGAAGCGTCTACATAAATTCCCCTCGGTTGCTTCAAATGGCTGGCGTCTGAACCGCTCGTCGGAACGCTTTGGCCCGCCACCGTAACGCCGAAGGTCGCGCCCGGCGCCCATTTCTGAACGCGGTGATTTCCATTGTCGCTTACATATACATTCCCGGAAGCGTCTACAAATACGCCGTAGGGATTAGACAAATGAGCGGCGTCCGTTCCGAAAGCCGGGGAGCTTTGACCTGCGACTGTGAAGCCGCTGGTACCGCTCGCGGAGTTGGGCGGAAATTTTTGAACGCGGTAATTGCCATTATCCGCTACATAGACGTTGCCGGAAGCGTCCACAAAGACGCCGGTCGCAAAATTTAATTGCGTGGCAAGCGAACCTACGGAACCGGTTCCTGCAACCGTTGTTCCGGTTGTCAGGTAATTGGCGGTAGCAGTACTCACCAAATTGGAACCATTATAAAATTGAACCTGGCCCCCGGCAGTCACTCCCGAAACCGATAGTTTAGCGACGCCGAGGCAATTGGTCGCGCCGCTATTAGTCAGGGTCTGTGCGGTAAGCAAAACGGACGTTGTCAGACACGCCAGGAAAGGGAGAATAAAGTAATAATTTTTCATAGATGAGTTTTAGAAGTTTCGGCGAACAGAAACATGATTCCGGCAAACGGTTGAAGAGATTTATTTAAATTTGCGCAATCAAGGCTATAGATAGCGCGTAACAATCTGCAAACTTTGAAAGCGCCGCTTTTAAAAGCGCTTCAGTCTGGTATAAATGGCTGTTTGTTCCTTTTTCGGACAACACGTTCTCATCTCCGGGAGACGACGTCTATTGAGGGCGTTGAATGTTCAGCCTAAAATTTGGAAATCGGTAGGTGGGAAGACAGTAGGTAGTCGCGATGATGCGCATTACCGATGGTCGCTCAAAAAGGTCGAAAATGAATAGGCCTGCTTTGAGCGACGGTTTTAATTAAAAATAAGATTGGTTAAAAATACTTGTTTAAAGTTTTAATGGCCGACTTCTATGGAGGAAAATCATCGACCGTTTCATTGGATAAATATAGAGGATAGTTCAATAAGTAGCAAAATATAATCACATAAATTTCTGCACAACATTTAAAATTACAACTGTTAAGGTAGACATTAAATGATTTAAAATCAGCAAGTAAGGCAGGAAGGGCAAAAGCGCGCTTTATCGCGTTCAATCGCAAGCGGAGCGGAACATAGGCCTTTTAATCTTTGAAAAAATTACAGGAGTTCCTTTTTCAAGATTTTTCTTTATTTTTGATTGCAATAATTAACCTACCCCATGAAAGCACTGCATCTACTGAACCGTTACCTAGCGCCCACCGAGAACTGGATCTATCAGTTGATTAAAAACGCGCCCGGCGTACGGAATTATATTGGCGCCCTTGCTTTTATACCCAACGAGTTTTTGAATGATTCCGATTTTGTATATTTGCCGCATATTGCTGGCGGGCGGGAAGCCGAGTCAAACGCTACGCCGCTTACTTCGCCGCGCAATCTGCTGAAGAAAGCGCGGCTGCGCTTGGGTTTGATCTGGAAGGGCGATTACGAAAGTTATTTAATAAACACATTCAAAAACGATAAACCAGATGTTGTTCATGCGCATTTTGCGCCGCGCGGGTGGCGCTTCCGGAAGCTGGCCGGCCGGCTGAAAGTTCCGTACGTCGTTTCTTTTTACGGGTACGATTACGAGCGGCTACCGTTCGAGCGACCCGAATATCGGGAGCGGTACCGGAAATTGTTTAAAATAGCGGATCAGTTTTTGTGCGAGGGTGCGCACGGGGTGAATATCCTGAGTGAGATGGGCTGTCCGGGCGATAAAATAGCGATCGTCCGGCTGGGCGTCGACATTGACCAGATTCCGTTCCTGCGGAGAACGAAAATAAAGGATCAGTTGCGGCTGGTGCAGATAGCGACGCTGACAGAAAAAAAAGGCCATTTGTACACTATCCGGGCGTTCGCGGAAGCGCTGAAAACCTGCCCGGAGATGACGCTGACGCTGGCGGGAAAAGAAAAAGGGGCGGGATTGAAAGCGGCGCTACAGCGCGAAATCGCAGAATTGGGGATAACGGGGAGGGTAACCTGGTTCGACCAGGTGGATTACGCTTCGCTGTATGCGTTCCTAAGCAGGTTCGACGTTTTTATTCATCCGAGTTGTTACGCCGCCGACCGCGATTGCGAGGGCGGGGCGCCGATCGTATTATTGGACGCGCAGGCTATCGGTCTGCCCGTTATTTCCACCCTGCATTGCGATATTCCGGAAGAGGTCGTCCAGGGAGAAACGGGATTATTGAGCGCGGAAAAAGACGTCGCAGGGTTGGCCGAAAGTATCCGGTTTTTTTACGGCCTGGACGACGCCGGTTATCAACCCTGGTCGCTGGCCGCGCGCCGCCACGTAGAAACAAATTATGACGCAAAAAAAAGCGGCCTTCAACTGAAAGCCGTTTATCAGTCGCTACAAAAATAAATTCATGCTTCCATTGGTCTCAGTCGTTATCCCGCATCTGAACAATGAAATCCGTCTAAAAGCGTGCCTGAACGCTTTAATGGGGCAAACCTATACGAAAGAATCCCTGGAGATCATTGTGGTCGATAACGGTTCCGATCTTGACGCCGGGATCGTGGTCGAAGGATTTAAAGACGTCCGGCTGCTGGTCGAAAAGAGCGTCAAAAGTCCGTATGCCTGTAGGAACAAAGGGATAGAAGCGGCTAAGGGAATGATCGTTATTTTGCTGGACGCTAATTGCCTGCCGGATCCGCGCTTTATAGAAAAGGGCGTATCTCGCCTGCTTTCGGCCGGAAGCGATGTAGCGGAGGGAAATTTAAAAGTAACGCTATCGGAAAATTACGACCCGTGGGAGATCGCCGATATGCACTATACCTATGGAGGGCAAACGGGTAACAGCATAAATATTAATAAAACCTGTTTCCGGGTGGCGGGTTTATTCTTTTGGAAATATGTAACGGATAAAACGGGATTATTTATCCCTAATATTCGATCTCTCGGGGATATGGAATGGTCGGCGCGTGTTTTGGCGGACGGTTTCCGGTTGGGCTATGAGGGCGAGGCGGTTTGTTATTACGCGGCTAAGGGGAAAAAAGCGTCGCTAATCCGGTCTTTCCGGGTTGGGAAAGGTCGCGGGGATGTTTATTTTACGCGCGCTAAAGCGAAATGGAGCAGTATTTTGTATAGTCTAATATTTTTGTATTTGAGGCCGCCGAATGTTTTTAATGTGCATGCGTGGATAAAAGAAGAAGGCTTAAAACTTACCTTCGCGCAAGCGATAAAAGTGTCGTATTGTTTGTGGAGAAATAAAATAGCTATGTGGCGGGGCGTCATTTATTTTCTAATTCATCGAAAAAATTAATGCGTCGTCAGTCTGACATGAAAATAGCGATCATCCCGACCTGGTATAACAACCCTAAAAATCCGTTGACGGGCGTTTTTTTTAAAGAACAGGCGGCGGCGCTGCGAGCGGGCGGGGTCGACGCGGCCATTTTGTTCCCGGATCTGGCGCCGCGCTTATCCGGTATGGCTATAACCAAATCTTTTGCGGTCGAAGACGGGACGCCAACTTTCCGGCTGACCGGATTTTATCCCCCCAAAATTTATCCGTTTATCCTAAAAAGCTGGGCTGAAAAGGCGGCGTCTTTATATGCCGATTATTTTGAGCGTTTCGGGAAGCCCGACCTGGTCCACGCGCATAGTTACCTGGCGGGATACGTCGCTTTAAAAATTGCCAGGAAATACGGCGTTCCGTATATTTTTACGGAACATAATTCTACTTTCCTAGCCGGTCAGACCCGGAAATGGCTGGCGCCTTATGTATCCGAAATCCTGGATCATGCGGAAGCACGGACTGCAGTCAGCAAGGGCATGAAAGAAAGAATGGCGTCTTTTACAAAGCTCTCCATACAGGTCATTCCGAACTTTATAGATACAGCCGTTTTTAAACCGGCGACGCGTAAACGGGAGAAGGGAGGAGTGGTATTTTTCTCGGCGGGCGGTCTTGATCCGGTAAAAGGATACGACGGATTGATCCGGGCGTTTGGCGCTATGCCGAATCCGGTTAAAGGCGGAAAATTATCGCTTCGGATCGCCGGCGCGGGCCGGGAAAAAAGGAATTTGCAGCGTTTAATTTTAGAGGGCGGATTAATGAATGACGTGAATTTGTTGGGCGAGCTTGACCGTCCTCAAATGGTTCGGGAGATGCAGGAAGCCGACGTTTTTGTTTCGTCGAGCCAAATAGAACCGTTCGGAGTGGTCATGATAGAGGCGATGGGTTGCGGAAAACCGATCTTGGCAACGGAAACGGACGGCGCGAGGGATATTGTTACGGCGCAAACCGGAAGGCTCGTCCCCGTTGGAAATACGGAGGCCCTGACAGAGGGCCTAAAATACATGGCGGATCATTATCAGGATCTTGACCGGGAGGAAATCAGGCGTCTTTGTGTCGAACAGTACGGGGCGGAAGCGGTCGTCAAAAAATGGATAGCCGTCTATTCAGACGTCATTGGATAAATCAGAGGCGGCGGACGCCTGGAACAGCGCAATAATACCTTCCTTTCCAATATTAAACAAAGCGTTCAGGACGGAGAGGCCGTTCAAAAACGGGCCTTGCCGCTGAAGATAGGGATGATCCTGAAGGTAGCGACCAAAATCAGCGTACCGGAGTTCAATGCCCATATCTAAATAAGGCTTTTCATGCTGATACTTTTTAGCGCCAACGCCGCTTAAGTAAACGGTTCCGCCGACGGCCTTCGTCAGGGCGGCATTATATGCGTCAGATCTTAAAATGGGAACGTCGAGGGAGGAAGAATAAAAAGTCCGGGCGGGCAGATCTAACAACTGCATGATTTCTTTTATCCAAAAAACGTTATATTCGGATAAACGATCCAGTTGAACGCTTCTTTGGTAAGCGCTTTCGACGAGGGAGAAATAATCGGGAAAATAAGGCGCTTTGGAGTAAGCGTTTCGAATCTTATGGAGGTGGCTGTTCAGCCATTGGGCAGGCGAATCAATATAGAGGTCTTTAATCCGAGCAAAGTCGCTGTGTTTTTTTAAGGGAACGGTCAGATAGGTTTTTTCCGCGCTACCGGTCGCTTGCCGGATATATACCCGCTTGATAAAACTTTTCTTGGTATATTCGACGTTATCGTGAAAAATAAAGACGTCGCTTGCCCATATTTTATAGAAGTATCCCAGCCAGGGGAGAAAATTGGGTTGGTGAATCGCGACGATCATGGAAGCAATTATTTTATGATCCAGCGGAGGACTTCAAACGTCTCGGCATATCGCATCCCGATCTGCGTTCCCCGTACAATGGCCAGGGCGCGAATGAATTCCGGGTTCATATAAGCCCGCCCCGCCTGCGTTTTATACTCGGCCAGCGCGGCGATCTTCTTTTCCAGGTGGTCGGCGGTGATCTCTATAAAACAATCCGTATTAAAAGAAAGGTTATTCCAGATAAGTTCGTAACCCAGAATGGTGCGGTCTTTAAAAGCGCGGATTCCCTCGTTGGTGATGGTCTGATGATCCTGGTGAATATCTTTGGTACTCGGTAAAAAGATCATGTCCGGCTGAATATCTTCTTTCAGTTGGATCATGGCTTCGAGGATTTCCTGGCGGACGTAATTGAGTTTACGCACGGTGTATTTGTAGACAATCAAATGTGCCGGCTGAATGTCCAATTTAAGGGTAGCCGCCCTGACTTCAATTTCCAGATGATCTTTTGGAAACCCTGGCGGCACGGACTCTTCGGCGGTGGAAAAAGCGGCATAGTAAACGTCGCCGCCCGCTTTGATGGCTTTGGCGATCGTCCCGCCGCAGCCCAGTTCCCCATCGTCGGTATGGGGCGCTAACACCAATATTTTTTTACCCTCAAACATGCGCGGCTGTATTTTCTAAAAAGGCTTCGATCAGGTCGGCGATCTTTTCCGAAGCGCTTCCTTCGCCAAAGACCGGGCGTTGCGGTCCGGCGGGCATTTTAAACGCTTTAAATGCCCGGATTATTTTTTCCCGGTCCGGCCCCGCTATTTTTGCCCATCCCTGCCGTACTATTTCAACCCATTCCGTTTGTCGGTCCAAAATAATGCAGGGAACCCGGTGAAAATACGCCTCTTTAATCAGCCCGCCTGAATCCGTCATAACCATTTTTGCAGAATGAACCAGGGTTTGCGTTTCCCAAAACCCCAGCGAAGGCGTCAGGCGAACCTGCGGGCCGATCAGCGGTTGTAAGCCATACGCCGCAATCGCCGCTTTCGTTCGCGGATGCAGCGGGAAAATAACTGGCATATCCAGCTCGCTCAAAGCGCTTAAAATTTCGCTCAGGGGTTTCGCGTCGCCGGTATTGGCCGCCCGGTGACAGGTGGCAAATATATAGGATTTCGGCGTTAGTCCGTATTTATCCAGTACGTCCGTTTGCGCGGCGATCCGGTCCATATTGGCCGCCAACAAATCCAGGCCTACATCGCCTGTCAAAAATACGTTCTTTTTTATTCCGGCAGACCGCAGATTTTTGACGCCGGTCGGAGTAGGGCAGAAGTATAGATCGGCTACGGCATCGGTCAGTAATTTATTGACTTCTTCCGGTATTCTTTTATTGAACTCCCGGAGGCCCGCTTCCACGTGACCCATATAAATATTGTTTTTCGCAGCGACGATAGCGGCGGCGGCGGTCGTGTTCGTATCGCCATAGACGAGGATCATATCTGGCCGCTTGATCTCTACAATCGTGTCCAGTTTCAACAAAATATGACCCATCTGGTAACAATGCCTGCCAGAACCGACTTCCAAATTGTATGTAGGCGCCTGTATATTCAATTCGTCAAAGAATATCTGCGAGGTTTCGTAATCGTAATGCTGACCGGTATGGACGAGCGTATGGGTCAGTACCGCGCTTTTTGATAACGCGCCGCTTAAGGCGGCGGCTTTAATAAATTGCGGACGCGCGCCCACCACCGACATGATCTTTTTCTTCTCCAAAACGCCGCTTGTTTCAATAGGTCGTATAACAATTTTTGCGACCCCCGCTGGCAGCGGGGGAAAGGGTGGAATGTAGTTTTATTTTTTTGCAAAAAAAACTACATCCCTTTTCAGGATTTTATATCTCAAGCAACATAAGTGCCATAGAAACGTAAATTATTGATAATTTACCATTTACCATTAATTCAATATTTTTTCCGCAAGCCCGGCGGCGAGATTACCCCACTCAAATTCCTTCAATTGGTCGGGAGAAATGGTATATTTTACGCCTCCGTATATTTTCCAGTAATCGTAGAGCTCAATTAAATAATTTTTTAAGCGTTCACACGAATCGGGGTCATAATTATAAGCGACCATCCCGCCGTCCAGCTTTCCCATAATCCGTTCAAATTCCGGATCTTTGGCGCCGTTGATCAAAACGACAATCGGATTCCTGGCGGACACATATTCATAAAATTTACTGGTCATCACCCCGCCAATTTCAGTAGACGCCGAAGTCAACAACAAATTAACATGCGCTTTTCGCTGCAATTTTAAGGAATCGTTACGGGACAACATTCCTTTGTCCTCAAATATTTCTTCAAGACCGTACTGCCGGATATATTTTCTCCAGATCAACCCGTCGACGCCCGCATAACAGATTCTGAAACTTCCGGGATTGAAATAGCCTGAATCGGTTAATTTTTTCACCGCTTCCAGCAGCGCCTGCGGATTTCTATACTCCTCGAACATGGACCCCGTATAAACCAAACTAAAATAATCCGGCTTTTCTTCCCGCGCTCCATTTTCGGAAAAAGAAAATCCGTTTCTCAACACATAAATATTTTCCTGAAACTGGGTCAGATTTTTCGCTAACCCTTCTGAAACAGTCGTTACTAAATCGGCCCGGCGCAGGATTGCTTTATTTAAATATAGCTGTAGACGGTGTAAATAATGAAGCTGGTAAATGGGTTCCAGGTGCAGATCGCGGAAATCTGCAATCCAGTAAAGCCCTGGGAAAAGCCTTTTTAAACAGTAACCGATGAAGATATCCGAGTAAGGATGAAAAGAAGTGTATATATATGCCGGTTTTTCCGACCGGACAATTCGCGACGCTTTTATGAAGGCTAGCACGATATAGATAAATCCGCCTTCGCCGATCAGGAGATTGAAAGGAAGAGTATTTTTTATTTTGGCCGCGAACCGCCACACAGCGGACTTTTTCGCCGGTTCGCCGGCAGGGACAATTTTTTTGTTGAAAAAGGAACGTACGGTCCGGTAATCCAGCGTGAAGACGTCCAAAACGCGGAGCCCGCCGACGTCAAAATCGAAAGAAGCGTTGGCTAAACGCTTTCGATTAGTGGAAGTGATAACAAAAACGGAGGAAAAATATTTTTTCAGGCAGGTAGCGATATAATAATTCCGGATGACTCCGATTGCTCGCATGGGCGGAAAACAATACGTAACGAATAAAATAGACGGCCTCGGGTCGTTTTCAGACATTCAGGGAGATTTGAACAACATAGTAACCGGCGCGCGCGACGTCGACGTCGGAGACGTCAGGGGGAGTTACTGGGTATCAACGGATGTTCGGGATCGTCCGTATAACCTATAAATAATTTTTTAGTTCATCCACGCTTTTTAAGGTTTCCGTGACTTTCTTCACGTCCTGCTCTTTCGATTTGGGATAGATCAGCAGCACGTCTTTTTCGTCGATGACGATATAATCTTCGAGTCCGCGGATCACCGTCAGCTTCTCCGTCTGGGTGCGGATAAGGCTGTTGCCTACGTCGTGGAGCAGGCACTGACCGCCGCTCCGAAAATTACCCTGCTCGTCCTTATCGCCTTCCGCGTGCAGGGACGCCCAAGTGCCTAAATCGGACCAGCCGAAATCAGAGGGGATGGTGAAGACATTCTTCGCCTGTTCCATAATGGCGTAGTCGATCGAAACCGGACGCGTTGTTGGATAATGAGTTTGAATGAACGCCGTTTCGCCCGCCTGGTTGTACGATCCTTTGCCCTTTTCCAGTATTTCATAAATATCCGGCGCGTATTGTTGAAAGGCGCGGAGAATATCTTTGGCTTTCCAGATAAAAATTCCGGCATTCCATAGGTATTCGCCGCTGGCTATGAACGATTTCGCCCGCTCCAGATCGGGTTTTTCTGTAAACTGCACGACGGGGAAAACGACTTCAGTCGCGCCGTCTTTTTGCCCTTTTTTGTACCGGATATATCCGTACCCCGTATCGGCGCGCGAGGGTTGGATACCTAGGGTGAGGAGCGCGTCGTTTTGTTCCGTATAGATCAGCGCCGTTTGTATGCAGGCCAGGAAAATGGATTCTTTCAGGACCACATGGTCCGACGGCGCCATCACAAAATTGGCCGACGGGTTCAGGTCAGTCAGTTTCAACGCCGTATAAGCGACGCTGGGCGCAGTGTTGTTGCGCGAAGGCTCGCACAATATCTGGCCGTCGGTCAGTTCGGGTATCTGACTTTTGACCAGGTCGCGGTACATTTCGTGGGTAACGATCAGGATATTTTCCGGCAGGATCAACGGCAAAAACCGTTCGTAGGTGGTCCGCAATAAGGATTTGCCTACCCCCAGAATATCGAGAAACTGCTTGGGTCTTGATTCCCGGCTGCCGGGCCAGAACCGGCTGCCGACGCCGCCGGCCATGATCGCTACATAGTTATTTTTGTTCATTCTATGAACGCTGATTCTTGTGATTGGTTTAGTACTTATTCGCGCGCTTCGCGCGCATTAGCGGGTCAAGTTGTTTAATTTTTGCAAAAAATTAAACAACATCTATTTCCTGAGTTTTTCCGTTCCTAACTAGCGCCCTTTACAATTTACCCCTTCACCATTTACCATTTACTTCCTCAACTACCTTCCGTATTCCTTCTTCCAAACCAATCTTTGCTTTCCAGCCTAAGGCGGAGATTTTCGATACATCCAACAATTTTCGGGGAGTTCCGTCGGGCTTAGAGGAGTCGGTCGCGATGGTTCCTTCAAAACCGACGATACGCTGAATGAGTTTAGCCAAATCTAAAATAGACAAATCATGGCCGACGCCAATATTGATCGGGCCGGGTTCGTTATAAGCGTCCATTAAAAACATGCAGGCGTCGGCCATGTCGTCCACATGAAGAAACTCGCGCAGGGGAGCGCCGGTTCCCCAGATCACGACCGACGCCGCATTGGTTCTTTTGGCCTCTAACATTTTACGGATCAGCGCCGGCAACACGTGCGAATGCTGTAGGTCGTAATTATCGTTCGGGCCGTACAGATTAGTCGGCATTACGGATACAAAATTACACTGGTATTGCGAGCGGTAAGCGTCGCAGAGTTTAATGCCCGCGATCTTGGCAATGGCATAGGGTTCGTTGGTTTCTTCCAGCAGACCGGTCAGCAAATATTCTTCTTTTAAAGGCTGCGGCGCCAGTTTGGGATAAATGCACGACGAACCCAAAAACATCAGTTTCTTCACGCCGTGCAAATAAGCGCTGTGGACGACGTTATTCTGGATCATCAGATTCTCGTACAGAAATTCGCCGCGATACGTATTGTTGGCCAGGATGCCGCCCACTTTGGCAGCGGCCAGAAATACGTAGTCAGGCCGTTCTTTCTTAAAAAAAGTCTGTACCGCCTTTTGGTCGCGCAGATCCAAATCTTTCGATGTCCGGAACAGCAAATGTTCGTACCCCTCGCTTCGAAGCTTTCGGATGATAGCTGAACCTACCATCCCGCGATGACCTGCCACGTATATTTTTGCGTCTTTTTCCATGAATAGGTAGCTTCTTAGCAGCTAGCTGTTAGTTATGAGCCATTAGCTTTTGTTTCTAATCTTATTTACCTACCACTATGCATCCCGCGCTACGCGCGAAGAGGAGTAGGTGGGATATTTTTTTATTTTTGCAAAAAATAAAAAAATATCCCGTTCTCGGAGTTTCTGTCGCTAAAAACTGATGGCTGATTAGCTGACGGCTTTATTCATATTGCCGTTTTACTTTAAATCCGGCGTCTTTTAAATGCTTTTCTTGTTTAAAGAGTTCAATATCGGCCTGAATCATTTCCTGGACGAGCGCTTTCAGATCGTATTTGGGGAACCAGCCCAGTTGGGTTTTGGCTTTCGTCGCGTCTCCGATCAGCAGCTCTACTTCAGTGGGACGGAAATAGCGGGGATCAATGGTTACTACTACCCTGCCCGGCGCTAATAAATAATCCGGATGCGCGCAGGATTCCACGATCCCTTTTTCGTCGATTCCCTGACCTTCAAAGCGGAGGGTTACGCCGGCTTCGGCAAAGGCCATGCGTATAAATTCGCGGATCTCGGTGGTGACGCCGGTGGCGATAACGTAATCTTCGGGCTTATCCTGCTGGAGCATCAGCCATTGGGCTTCCACATAATCCCGGGCATGGCCCCAGTCCCGTTTGGAGGAAATATTGCCCATGTACAGTCTATCCTGAAGGCCCAAAATAATCTTCGCCACGCCGCGCGTGATCTTCCGCGTGACGAAGGTTTCGCCGCGGAGGGGGGACTCGTGGTTGAACAGAATTCCGTTGCAGGCGAACATGCCGTAGGCTTCGCGATAGTTCACGACGATCCAGTAGGCGTAGAGCTTTGCAACCGCGTAAGGCGACCGGGGATAAAAAGGCGTTTTTTCGGACTGCGGAACTTCCTGCACCATACCGTAGAGTTCGGAAGTGGAGGCTTGGTATATTTTCGTTTTCTTTTCCAGTTTTAAGATGCGGACCGCTTCGAGGATGCGAAGTGCGCCAATCCCATCGGCATCGGCGGTGTATTCCGGCGTTTCAAAGCTGACCTGCACGTGGGACATGGCGCCGAGGTTATATATCTCGTCGGGCTGCACTTCCTGGATAATACGAATCAGGTTAGTCGAGTCCGTCAGGTCGCCGTAATGAAGGATAAAATGACGATTGTCTACATGGGGGTCTTCGTAAATATGGTCAACGCGGTCGGTATTAAACAGCGAAGCGCGCCGTTTAATACCGTGGACAATATATCCTTTTTCCAGCAAAAATTCGGCGAGGTAGGCGCCGTCCTGGCCGGTGGCGCCGGTGATAAGGGCTACTTTCATAGATAACTTGTTGAAATGAAGATTTAATATCGCCTTTGTTTTTTTAGCGCCTGATTGACTTCTGGAAAAAGGAAGAAGATATTTTTAAGAAAGGCTACATAAGTACAGTATAAACCAAATTACCTTAATTATTTCTCTAAACGCGGGTAACATAGAAGGCGAACCAGGAACCCTTGCAAAAAACCAAAACACACCCGCACCCGCCGAGCCGAAGGCAGGGCGTCGCCAACACAGGAAACAATGATAATTTAAATTACAGTGTAATGAGTAATCAATCCCTCAAAAGGAGTCGCTATCGGTCGGCGCCCGTTTTAGAGACGGAGTTTTGCCCCGTTTCCTCTATCCGCGCTTCCTTTACCGGACGCTTATTTTCTGTGCGGGGCGCCTGAAGTTTTGGACCAATCCCTGGAAACGGAATACGGGGCAAATCCCGGAAGAAAGTATAAACAAATTTATTTTCGGGGAAAAGGATAGCGCAGGCGGTCAGGAAAATTAATTGCGTATCCACCCAAAGCGACTTGCGCCGCTGGTACCACATTTCGACGGCGCCTTTGTAGGGAAAAATATAGGTCTGATAAAACAATACTGGATCCATACCGGAGGCGGTAACCCATTTTTCTTCATCCCGAAAAATAACGGAGCCAATACCCGTGATACCCGGTTTGGAATCGTATATTTTTGCCTGCACCTCGGGAGCGTATTCTTTGAAACTGATCGGCATTAATGGCCGGGGCCCCACCACGCTCATATCTCCCTTCACCACGTTCAGCAGTTGAGGAAATTCGTTCATCTTGGTGATCCTTAAATATCTGCCTACGGTCGTTACGCGCGGATCGTTGCGAAGGGTGACCGCGCCGGTACCCATATTCGGGCTGTTCTTCAACATGGTCGCAAATTTATATATTTTGAACAGGCGGTTTTTATATCCTATCCTGTTCTGCAAATAAAAAATTTCTCCTTCTCCCGTCAATCGGAGAACCAAAATTATAGGTAATAATAGGGGAGACAATAAAATTAGTCCGATTCCGCAAAAAAAGACGTCAAAAAATCGCTTGATAAAAGGATACATAATAAGTGGCGTTTATTTGCGCGTCGTAAAATGAGGTGCGAACATTTTTAGCGCCCCACTCCGCCGCGCCGAAGGCGCGGCGCTACTCAAGCTAAAAGCTCGGATAATTTCAATTATGCCTTACTTATTTCTTGTAAAACTTTCACATCCGCGCGTTGCGGGGGAAATACTTCCCTAATCTTTTCTACGATGGAAGCCAATTGTTCGTCCGTGATGTTGGTGGAACAGGGAATACTAAGACATTTTTTATATTCCGAATTGGATACGTCGCTATGCTGGACGTAAATATTACCTTGAAACATCTTTAGTTGATTCATTGGAACCCACAGAGGGCGCGATTGCATCTTGTGCGCGTTCAACGTTTGCAGTAGCTCGGGTTGTTTTTCCGTTTTGATCGTAAACAGCCACCAGTTGGCGTCGACGTCGGGGGATACTTTTTGAAAACTAATATCACCCACTCCGCTCAGCGCTCTTTTGTAGAACGCCGCGATCTCATGTTTCCTGCGAATAAAGGAAGGCAGCGCTTCCATCTGGGCAACGCCCATAGCCGCGCCAATATTCACTAACCGGTAGTTATATCCGATTTCGTCGTGTAAGTATTCAAACGGGTCGGACTTTGCCTGGGTGGTAATATGTTTCGCGCGTTTGGCTAAGTTTTCATCGTCGGTGACGATCATCCCGCCGCCGCCGGTGGTGATGATTTTATTACCATTAAAACTGAAACAGCCTGCTTTCCCAAACGTACCCGCATGTTTGCCTTTATAGTAAGAACCCAATGCTTCCGTGGCGTCTTCGATCATCGTAAGCCGGTATTCGTTCGCTAAAGCGACCAAACGGTCCATATCGCACATATTGCCCAATACATGCACCGGCATGATGGCTTTAATCGCCCTCCCGTCTTTTTTCAGAACTGCGCGTCCGTCGATGAGATGCGTTTCTTCCTTCAAATACCCTTCCAGTACGTCCAAATCCATTTGCCAGCTATCGGGTTCGATATCGATTAATATGGGATCTGCGCCTGTGTATTTAATAGCATTAACGGAAGCGATGAAGGTAACGTTTGGAACGATCACATAATCGCCTCTTTCCACGCCATTCAGTAAAAGCGCGATATGCAGCGCGCCGGTGCCGTTGACCGCCGCCACTGCATATTTAGCGCCGGTAAATTCCGCCAGCATCCGCTCAAACTGATCGACATAGCTTCCAACAGAGGAAACCCACCCGGTATCTAAACAATCTTTGATATATTTCCATTCGTTTCCTGAGATATTGGGTACTGACAGTGGGATCAAAATATTTAATTTTAAGAAACATAGCAGATAAAAATACACCTACATTTTTTGGTCTAAGTTTTTTCCGGTTTCGATATGCTCAAAATTAGGAATAAATTCTTTAACGGTTTCCACAATCGAACGTTTTTGGAGGCGGTCGGAGGCAAATAAATTCCTTAGCCGCTCCATGAGTTGTTTAATCTCTTTTAAATCCATCCGCTGTGCGTTCTTTATGACGCCCAGCGCCTGAAAACTAGTCATATCCAACGCTTCCTCCTCGGTATAAAACTCTTCAAACGATTTTTCGCCGGAGGTATCTGAAGCAAAATAATATATGGGATATTCGGTAGAAACGCCCGTCAAACGCAACGCTTTTTCCTTAGCGATTTCTTCAGTCGCGCAAATATCGGGCGTAAAGCCGCAGGATTTCAGAAATAGCGCGGCTATGTCCGCAAAATTTTTCATGTCTGTAGGGTCTAATTTCGGGAAAAATATGTCTCCCGACTCGCCCAACATACACGCCAATAAACATAATTCCCCCGATTCTTCGGGCGAGACGAAATAACGCAAAACGTTGGAAGGGGATGAAAGGGGTTGCCTTTTCATCATTCGTTCAATAAACCCATATAATAAACTTCCGTTAGAAAAAGCGACATTAGCAAAACGCGCCGTCGTGATGGGAAACCGTTCCGAATAGGAAAGAATCGCGTGTTCCATTAGTTTTTTACTCGCCCCCATCAGATTGACCGGATTGGCGGCTTTATCCGTCGAAACGCAAAAAAAATGTTCCGGGGGGTATTCTGTCAACAAGTCAAGTAATTTTCCCGCTTTCAATACGTTATTTTCAATCATCGCCTCGATGGAGTAGGCGTCTTTTTCGCTCCTTACGTGTTTATGCGCTGCGAAATTGGCGACGATCTCAAAAGGTCCCTCTCGCCGGAGAATTTTTTCAAAAATCGCGTCTCCAAAGTTGATCGGGTAGGTTTTAAAATCTGCGGGAACAAAATATTCCACGCTGCTTCTCAAATCCCTAACCAATTCCGTCAGCCCGTTCTCGTTAATATCTACGACGTATAACCTCGCGGGCTTAAATTTCAAAAGGGCTTTTATATAAAATGAACCGATCGTACCCGCTCCCCCAATCACCAATACCGATTTTCCCTCAATACCGTGTTGCAGCGCCTGGCTATTATGCTCTAAATCCTCATTAAAAAAACTTTCCTTTCTGCCGGTTACTTCGGGGAGAAAGGTTTTTAAATTGAAAAATCTGTTCATCGTTAAACCTATATATAAATAATACTCTTTTATTTCAATGTCCGGTGAGGCGTTCCTGCCACCTTCATCCCGTCGGGAATATCGCGGATGACGACAGTCCCCGCCCCTACCACTACATTGCTACCAATTTTTATGCCTGGTATAACGACGGCGCTTGCTCCAATAAAGGTTTCCTCCCCTACCTCTACGTTTCCGCAAAGAACAGCCCCCGGCGCTATGTGGGCAAACCGACCTATCCGGCATTCATGCTCAATCAGCGAACCGGTGTTGCAAATAACGCCGTCGCCAATGTTCGCCATTGCGTTAATACACGCCTGCGCGCCGATCATTATTCCGCTCCCCAGAACGGCTGTTTTTGAAACAAATGCGGAAGCATGAACTGCGTTTACCGGAAAAGAACGGCCGACAACCACTTTTTCAAATACGTTTTTCCTGATCCGGTTGTTTCCTATGGCGATATGATAATCGTATCCATTCAAACCCATTTGCCCGGCCTCGGAATCTTCCGATCCAAAATATTGTAGGCCATAGGGATTGACGCTCTTTTCTTCCTTATCGCAATATCCCGTTACATGCCGGTGCATGGAAAGAAACAAATCGCACGCTACGTAAGCGTGGCCCGAATAACCGATTAACAGGACGTTTTTCATGCAAGTGTAACAGGAAAAAAAGGCGCCGGTAGCGTAAGACCCTTTTCTTTGAGCAATTGAACATATTTTTCAAAAAGCGCGGTTTGAATAGCTTTTCTGGAAAAAATATCCATTGTTTTATGATATAAATTGTCCGCTAAAGCGTTTATCAGGTCGGGATGCGAGCGGGCGAATTCAATTTTTTCACGCATGGAGGTTTTATTTTTTACTTCAAATAATAAACCCGTTTTTCCGTCCTCCACTATATCTATATTCCCTACTATATTCGAACAAATAATCGGCGTCTTCATAGCCCCCGCCTGAAGCGCTACGTTGGGAAATCCTTCCCGGTGGCTCGCGTGAATCAATACATTCGCTAAATACAGATAATATTTTACGTCTTCCGAATAAGGGATATGTGTGATGGCGTCGTCCGTGCGGATGAATGCTAAAGTTTTTTCGCTTAAAGGATCCAAATCCTGCTCCATAGACCCCAGCAATAATAACCTGAGTTCCGGGTCGCTTTTTTTTAAATCCTGAAAACATTCTACCAATTCTTCAATTCCTTTGTCCTTAACGATCCTGCCTATAGATAGGAGGTAAAATTTATCCGCCTGATAACCTAAGGTTTTTTTTATGGCTTCTAATTTGTCGGCGTCGATCCGGTCGCGGGAGAACTCGTCGGCGTCGACCCCGTTGGAAGAGCCTTCCAGAATGACGTCTAATTTCCGGGGCGGACATAAGCGCCGGTCTTGGATATATTGTAACAGCGACTTGCTGTTGGGTAATACCAGTTGCGCCCCCCAATAGGTCATTTTTTCCGTAAAAATCAATATCCTTAGTTTTAATCCCCGTTCTACCATCAACGGCAGCCCTGCCACGGTATGTATCCTTATAGGTACGCCGCACATCTTTGCCGCCAACATCCCCAGCAATCCGGCTTTGGGCGTATGCGTATGGACAATATCCGGTTTTATTTGTTTGAAATACCGAATCAATAAAGCGAGGCAGTAGAGGTCATGAAAAGGCGTAATCTTTCTCGTCATGGGAACGGAGATATGCTTACACCCTTCTTCGCGTTCAACATCCGCTCGTTCTTTCCCGTCGGCGCTCATCATGATCACCTCAAAGCCGTTGCGGGACATATAGGAAGGCTGGCCAGTTAGCAGTTTTTTTAAGGAAACGGGGACGGTGGTTATTCGGACGAGGACAGGGGCGCGCAAATTGTCGGAACTGTGATTCTTTTGATTATTTATGATTTATGCGAATAATGGGTTGAAAAGTAGCAATAGCGGTTAAACACCGGACTGCCTTTTGCGGATATTTAACTATAAATAATTATGGATGCAGCATTTCCGGGTTGCCTTTTAGTTCGACCTTTCCTTAGACTGAGCGCAGTCTGAGGGAGGGGTTATACATGATTCAGGCACGTCTTATGTACGGCTTATATATGAATCAGACACGGCTTATGTACGGCTTATGTATGGCTTATATATGACTCAAGGGGTTGACGAATAATAAGGATG
>JBBRMZ010000044.1:0-25317 GCA_038230555.1 Chitinophagales bacterium | reverse complement strand
TTATAAAGCCGCTTCATTCTCAGAGTTTAGCCTGCATGCCGCCGCTATTCTATTGAATGATAAAGCTAATTTTATTAAAGCCGGAGCGTCGGCGAAAATGTTGAACAGTATTTACGGAGAATATGCCCATTTTTCTCAATTTAATTATACGCCCGGAGCAAGCCAGTCGACCTATAGTCTCCGCGGCGACGGGGCTTATTATAGCGGCGACCGGTTGGAGAACATTTTTAACGCAGGTTCTTTGCTAACCGGCGGCTTGGCGGGAAATCAGGCGAATTATGGTTCGGGAGTCGCTTTTGACGTTGGAGTCGCTTATGAATACAGGCCTGAAGAGGAACGTAACCCGGTTAAAACGGAAGATACTTATTCCGATCAGGCGCATAACAACATCAATAAATATTTATGGAAATTCAGCCTTTCGGCAACCGATATAGGCGGTTCGCTTTCTTATAAAGAGAACGTTAAAACTTATAATATCGCCGTCGCCAATAAAAAAATTAATACCGACGACGTCAATACAGTCAATCCGCAAAGCGGTTTAGCGGGTACGGTTGGCGCGGACAAAGGCGCCGCTACTTCGTTCAATGTTTCCCTGCCGACCACTTTGCGTTTATCTGTGGATTATCATTTAGGAAGCAGGTATTATTTGAACGTCGCTTATTCTGGGGTCGTCAAAAGCGGCGACTTAGATTTTGGCTCCCGTTCCTATGTAGCCGTCACTCCTCGATTGGAAACACCTAATTTTGAAGCGGCGATTCCCATCGCTTTCCGTAACGGTTTTAAAACGTTCTCCGTCGGCGGGTTTATTTATTTTGCCAATATGTTCTTCTTGGGGTCTGACGACGTCATATCGAATTTGCTGCAGAAATCAACCCAACAGGCAAACTTATATGTCGGCGTCGTTTTTGGGGTTAACAGGAAAAAGCCGGTCTCGGACCTGAAAATCAGGGACAATAAAAATTTACGGGATAGCGCGGAAATTAACCAGGGCGATATCAATTTCAAAACGACTTCCCGACCTAAAGCTGATGAATTCATACCTCGCAAAGAGGAGAAAACGATTAAAGAGCCTATAAAAGACTCTTTAATTCCCATGCAGCAGCCTGTTATTAAAAAAGAAGCGCCGAAACAGGTCGCTCCGACGGAAGCGCAACCAACGCCGGCCGTAAAAAAGGAGGAAGCGAAAACAAACGCGCCAGTTACTTCTCAGCCTAATCCAATCATTAAAAAACCCGACGCTCCGGTTAAGCCAGGCCCGGTCATGGTTGAAAAATTTCCTTTAGACGCTTCGCCATATTTCAAAAACTTTCTGGATTCCTTACCGCTGCTCGTATTTTTTTATCCGGAAAGCATTGTCCTGGATTCTTCGGCTTATCGTCCGCTGAATCGTCTCGCGGGGAATATTTTAGCCATCCCGACGGGCAGCCTGGTCATTTCCTGCAATAAAATATTTAAATTGCAAAGCGAACGAGCGGCGTCCATTAAAAGCTATCTGGTACAAAAAGGCGTTTTGCCCAACCGGGTTGTCATTTTACATAGCAAACGCATGACCCAAGAAGAGCCGTTCAACTATAGCTGGCGCAAATAGACGCGCTTCAAAAAGAACTAAAAATGAAGTTTGTATAACCATGAAGGCTAAATCATTATTCAGCGTATGTATTTTTTTTGTTATAGCCTGTAGTGCGACGGCGCAAACGGCCCGGGAATGGTTCAACAAAGGACAGGCGGCCTCCGATCCGGCGGTTAAAATCCAATGTTTTACGAAAGCCATTGATATGGGCTGTCCTTTTCCCTCCATCGCTTACAACGATAGGGGAGCGGCTAAAAACAAACTCGGGAAATATAACGAAGCCATTGAGGACTTCGACCAGTCGCTTAAAATAAAAAGCGACAACCCGTGGGCTTATGCCAACAGAGGTTTTGCTAAAAATGAATTGGGTAAGCATGCCGAAGCTGTCCACGATTATAACCGTTCGCTTAAGTTAGAACCGCGCGAAAGCAAAGTATGGGTTAACCTGGGCTATGCGGAACTGGCGCAAAAAAACGTTGAAAAAGCGCTCGCCGATTTTGACAAAGCCGTCGAGTATAATCCTGAATTCGCGCCGGCTTATAACGCCAGGGGCGAGGCGAGGGAAAAAGCGAATCGCCTGAAAGAAGCGCTCGAAGATTACAAAACCGCCATCCGGCTTGACCCTAATTTTGCCGAAGCGTATAATAATCGCGGTTACGTTTATCTGCAATTAAAGAATGCTCCTCAAGCCGTCCGCGATTACGATCAATCCATCTCATTGGGGGGAGCGGATTACGAACCGGCTCGCAAATATCGCGAGCAGGCGCAGGGGCTACAACGCGAATTCGGCTCCCAGTCCCTTCCTTTGGTCAGATGGGTATCGACGACCCAAAGGGTAGAATATAAAAACTTTACCGTGCAGGCGTGCGTGGAAAGCGCTACCGCTTTGAAAGAAACCGCGCTTTTCGTGAACGGCGGCAGGCAACGGGGAATAATGGTTTCCGGCGGCGCTTCCTGTTCTAATAAAGTCAATCAACAGGTTTCGCTCAAAGAGGGAGAAAATCATATTTATATCTGGGCGGAGAATGCAGGAGGCGGCGGAGCCAGCGACGAGATTATCGTTTATTATACTCCGCCTCAGGCGGTCGACCGTCCGGGCGCAGCTCCCGGAATTGGAGTGGAACGCAGAATCGCTATGGTGGTAGGCAATGCCGTTTATCCTAACGGAAGCTCGCTGTTAAATCCGGGCAACGACGCTCGCGATATGGAAGTCGCACTTACGGAACTAGCTTTCAAAGTTTTAAAATATGACAACCTATCCAAACAGGAAATGGATAAGCGCATTGCCGATTTTACGGATACGCTGAAGAATTACGACGTGGGCCTGTTCTATTATTCCGGCCATGGCGTGGAAGTCAACGGTAATAATTATTTATTGCCTGTCAGCGTGCCGGCAAAAATGGATAAGACCGATATTGAGTATAACTGCGTCCCCGCCGATTGGCTGGAAGAAAAAATGGGCGCCGCCGGCGGCGATAATAAAACCTTTATCGTCATCCTCGACGCCTGCCGTAACAATCCGTTCAGAAGCTGGCGGGGAACGACAAAAGAAGCCTGGGCCGCGCCGCAGAGCGTCCCTTCGGGTTTAATTACCGCTTTTGCGACCTCCAACGGCCAAACCGCAAGCGACGGAACCGGAAATAACGGAAGCTATACCTCGATTTTATTGAAATATATCCGTGCACCCAACCTATCCATCGAAGAATTGTTCCGAAAAGTCCGCGTAGAATTGAAGCAAACGGGTCAAGAGTCGGTGGAAATGAATAAATTAATGAAGGGGTTTTATTTTAATCCGCAATAACGGCGATTCATTAAATTCAAATAAAAAAGGTAGGGACGTTTCCTATTTTACATGATTGAGTTGAACCACAAATACAACGGGCTGGGCGTCCTTGGATTCAAACTTCAGATCTTCTTCGCTCATCTTGAAAGCGTTAGGGTTACCGTTAAGCTTGCCTTTTAAAGCGCGTTTAATTTTATCTTCAAAACTGCCTGTCTGATCCTGTTCCACTGTCTGGCGAATGCGATCAATATCCATTTTTTCTTTAGAATATAGTATGCAAAAATAATCTTTGCCTGTATTATGATCAAATTCATAAAATTGATCTTGCGAAGGTAAAATAGCCGTTCCTTTACCGATAGAAGGACTGACGTCGGGGCCGGTTGGAAATAAAATGCTTACATTTTTAGTGACGTCCGTGGTAAGCGCGTAAACGTAAGCGTCCGCGTCATTGCTAAATTCGACCCGGTAGCGATCTCCCGTATGAACATTCTGTACGGCGCTATACGATACGGGCGCCCCAGGAGAAACAATAATGCCCCTTGATTTGGCAATTTTTATTTCTTCCCCGTTTTCGAGGATCAATTTGAATTTACCGGAAAAAAGAGGCGTTTCCGGTAGGGGAGATAAAAGTTCAGCGCCGTATCTAACCCATTGGGCAAAATCTTTTTGCCGGATCCAAATAAAACCGCCTGTTCCCCAATCGGTACCCCAGGAATTCATAATCTCGAAAGCTCCGCCAAATTTATCCTGATCGTAACCGACGACGCAAACGGCATGACCGCCTAAAGGCAGTTCATCGGAAGACGGTTCCCACAGAGCGACGCCTTTGGAGTTTACAAAAGAGGAAGAAACGCTCATCCCAATAACTACCGGGTTTCCTTCGCTCAAAGCCCGTTTCGTTTCTTCGATTTTCCGTTCGTTTGGTTCGTCGCTGTCAAAAAGGCGATTGAAATCCCTAATCTTTCCTTGCGACGCCTTGGAAACCAATTCCGGCGGCGCGGTACTCAGACAACCGCCCGCTTCTCTTATGTCTTTAAATTTGGGGACTCCTTGCTCCCGTATAACAAGGAGAGCGGCGTCAAACTCCAAACCAAACTGGCAATCGTTATCGTCGGGCCGTTTAGCTAACTGATAAATAAATCCGGGCCCATAGGCGGATTCATTAATCTTTTGTTGATCCGTCCATCCATGCTCTTTGGCGTCCATGATGGTGCGGGCGGCATAAGAAAGGCTCCAATCTACGCAAACGCTGCCCGTCTGATAGCCGGGCGTAGGAGCAAATTGTTTTAAGCTGACGCTTGGCGCCAGCGTTTTGTAATCCCTTGTTCTGACCCGTTGCTTTTTTTGAAGCCGTTGATAAGCAGCGTCGTTAAAGTGTAAACCCAAAGGGGGAGACTCCTGAGAATTAGAGGAAAAAAAAGCTAATATTAACCCTGTACAGGCAAAAAAGCGGCTTAATCCAGGTTTTTTCATGGTATATTGGTTTTGGGGTACAAAATAATGAATTATTTATGAATATATTTATATTCCTTTCAATTTTTGAAGCAGCAACCGGGCATCGGCCCCATGCGAGTCGTCGTTTTCTAATTCTTTGAGCAGCGCTGCGGCTTCTTTCGCTTCGCCGAGCTCAAGGTAGGAGAGAGCGAGGTACCATTTGGCGACCGGAGCAATAAATGATTTACTTTGAGCAGCCGATTTGAACGGACTTATTGCCTGGCGGTATTTTTTAATCATTCCTAAAGACATACCGGTATAAAAAAAGGCGTTTTCGTTGTTATTTGAGCGGAGATATTCATTGAGCAATTTGACGGTTTGCGGGTATCTGCCGTTTTCATATTCTTCCATTGCTCTGGGATATGCTTCGTCTGAATGCTGTTGATTGAAATGGACGATATTCTGATAGGGTTTCATGAAAGGATCCGCCAATTCTTGTAAATATTCGGTTTGTTGCGCCGAATGGCGCCAAATTGCGCCTCCAATAAGTAATAAAATGACGCCGATAGCGGCGCCCGCGATCAATTTGCCTGAAAAATATCGACGAGCAGGTTTATCCGAATGCAGCTCGTCGTATTGTCGAAAATCAGGTTCGATCGGTTCTTTCAATATCTGCCGTATATCCGGTTGGGCTTTCAACATCGTATTTGACCGCCTGATCAGATCAAGGCATCTATGGCGTTGAAATTCTCCCATTAAATCCTGGTCAGTTTGAAGCAGGGCTTCAAAAGTTTTCTTTTTTTCGGATTCCATGGTTCCGTTCAGGTAAGAACGAAGGTCGTCTTGTAGGGTTAATAAATATTCCGAATGATTCATATCTTAATTTTTAAATAACGGTACGGGGATTATAATAATTAGCAGGGAAACGGATTTACCGTTCGACGGAAAGTAACTCCATCGCCTGTTTTTCAAGTCGTTTCCTGCAATCAAAAATTCTTTTCCTCAAGTTATTATAATCATATCCAGTTTTTTGAGATATTTCTAATAAAGAAATTTCCTCCAGATGAAACTTTACAATCAAATCTTTGCAGACGGTATCGTTCCAGGATTCTAAAACTTGAAAAATAGCGTTCAGGCGTTGATCTTTAACGACGGCCCGCGCCAGGTCCTCTTCGCCGGGATCGGCGATCTGAAAATTTTCTTCTATGGCAAAACTCGGTTTAGCGCGTTTACGTCGAAGTTCTTCCAGCCATTTATTTTCCGCGACGGCAAGGAAAAACTGTTTAAATTTCCCTTCTTCTTTATAAACCCCGTCGGTCACTTTTTGCCAGATGGTCGTTAGGGTCAGGTTAAAGACATCCTCATAATCATCTCGCGTTCCATTATTCCTTAAAATATGGGCTAATACGATCGGCCCGTATTGCCGGTGCAGGAACTTGAAAGTTTCGGGATTTCCCTGCGATAAACCTTCTAAAATCATTTGGATACCCATAGTTTACGCTTATTTATGGCGTTTTCTGAAAATTGTTACCTATCTTTAAAAATAATCTGGCAAATTTGTTAAGAAAAACCTAATTGTCTGATATAAAGGGTAACAAATTCAGTTTAATTCAATGTAAATTTGAAAACTTCTGGCCGATCATATTTCACCGGATTTATTCAATCATCCAAAATTACCGCTAATGAACTCCACTTTTTCTAAAATCGGATTATTTTTTCTGATACCGGCGTGTTTTTCCGCCTCAGCTCAAAATTCCCCACTACAGGCGCCTGCACAAATAGAAGCCTCTGATGGCGCTTTTGCGGATCGTATCGAAGTAAAATGGTCGAATGTAGGAGACGACGTAGCTTATAATATCTGGAGAAACGATAAGCCGGACGCTACGACTGCCCGTCTTATTAAACAAAATTATACGGTCAATATCTTTGCCGACCAAAATTCCGGCGGCCTTCAAACCCTGATTCCAGGCAAGTTATATTATTATTGGGTGGAAGCCGTGCGCGGCAATTTGAAATCCAAAAAAAGTCCGGATGATTATGGTTCCCTCTTCACCTACGCGCTGCCCTCCAATTCTTCTATGCAGGAAAGCGTCAGGCATGGAACTGAAAATGCGACGACGGGCCTGTGGATTTCCAACGATAGTTTTCACATTAACGCCGGCGATAATCTGAAAGTCGCTTACGAAGCGCATAATATGAGCAAAAGAACGGAGATTTTAAAAATTCATTTTTTTATTTCCAAAGACGCGCTCTTGGACGTAACAGACGAGCAAATGGCAGAATTGGAGGACGTCCGTCTTGCGCCGAACGGCGAATGGCGTTCAAGCGCGTCCTTCCGTCCTGGCTATTCGCCTAAAAAAGGAAAAGTTTATCTTATTATGACGTCTTCCAAAGACTCAGATCCGCATCCAAAAGTCGTATCCGTACGTCCGGTGACCATTCAATAAATTTTTTATAAATTCTAAAAAAATGCCGAAGGAGCGGTAACATTTTAGTAAGAGCGTTATAAAGCAAAGTAAGATATGAAGTTTCGCTTCAACCGACTCTAAAAATCCAAATGATAAACTTTTTAATCCGTCTCAAAAACCATTATTTTCCAGATTTGTCCTCTTCAAAAAACCAAATAATCATTTACGCTATTCCTAAAAAACCAATGAAAACGATTGGTTCGCGCTAAAAAACCAGATCATTTTAAATCATAGCGAACCAAAGAATCGCTAAAGCGCGCGGGTGAGGGATACCGTCAGGTATCCTTTGCCGGACGCTTTTAAATCGCCGGTAATTCATGATGCGGTCGCTTTAACTTATGCCGCAGACTGATTTTTATAAGAAACCATAATGAAATAACGCCGCCATGAAAATTTACATTTTTTGCCTTACGATCACTTTTGTATGGCTTTCGGCCAATTTTTTAATTGGTCAGTCGGTTGGAATCAATACAAATACCCCGGATTCCAGCGCAGCTCTGGACGTCGTTTCTCCAAATAATAATTCCGGACTACTTATTCCGCGCATGGATTCGTTTCACCGTAACACTATCCCAGTACCCGCTAAAGGGTTACTTGTTTTTGATACCAATAAAAATCAATTTTACTACAACGGCGGAACTCCGGCGGCGCCCGCCTGGACGCCGATTTCCAATAGCAGTTCCGCGCAAGGTTGGAGCCTGACCGGAAACGCCGGAACCGTGGCGGGAACAAATTTTCTTGGCACGACCGATCTGACTCCGCTGGAATTCCGGGTTTTTAATAAACAGTCGGGTTATATAGACACCGTTGGCAATACTTCCTTTGGCTGGCTGGCGGGAAAGTTATATAAGGGCGCTCAAAATACGGCGCTCGGAGCGAAGGCGCTTGCGGCCAATCTGGGCGGCGTCAGGAACACCGCGCTGGGTTATCAGTCCCTCTTTACGAATACCGGCGGATTTGACAATACGGGGATCGGCGTTGGCGCTCTTTATTCTAATATAAGCGGGACTGGAAACGTCGCCTCCGGCAATGCTTCCCTTTATTACAACACGACCGGATTCAATAATACGGCAAACGGAATTACTTCACTTTTTAACAATACCACCGGCGGATTCAATACCGCCGTCGGCTCCGGCGCCATGCAAAAGAATACGACGGGAAGTAATAATAGCGCGCTTGGAAATTCGGCTATGTTTTCTAATACATTAGGAGCCGGCAATGTAGGGATTGGCGACAGCTCGCTTTTCAATAATGCCGAAGGCGGGCTCAATACCGCCGTCGGAAGGGGGGCCTTGTTCCATAATACGGGTAGTTCCTATGTATCTGACGGCGTATTATTTTATCGCGGATACAACAATACCGCCTTGGGCAATCAATCGCTTTATTCAAATACTACCGGAACTTTCAACGTTGCCGTTGGCAATGAATCTTTATGGAGCAATATAGACGGTTCAAACAATGCCGCGCTGGGCAACAAATCTCTGCGGTCAAATACATCGGGCGTAGATAATACGGCGATTGGCCATTATTCGCTATATACCAATGCCGACGGATACAGTAACGTCGCTGCAGGCGCCTACGCCATGAGCCAAAACACCTCGGGCTACGAAAATACGGCCGCAGGCTCCAGCGCTTTATCCCTGAATACAACCGGTTATCAGAATGTGGCTGTAGGCGCGACCGCTTTATATTATAATTCTGTTGGAAGGTGGAATATCGCCCTCGGAACCAACGCTTTATACTATAATACAACCGGTATTTCCAATATCGCAGCCGGCTATACTGCTATGTACAGCAACACTAATGGATATGGCAACGTTGCCGCCGGCGAACGAGCCCTCTATACCAACACACTAGGATTTGATAATGTCGCTTGCGGTAAAGACGGATTACATAACAACTTGTCGGGCGCCGGCAATACAGGCGTCGGCGTTTCGGCAGGCTATAATTCGACGGGAAATTATAACACGTTTGCCGGTTATTTTTCCAACGGAGCTACAGGAATAACGAACAGTACCGCCATTGGTTATCAGGCATACGTAGGAGCAAGTAATACCATTGTTTTAGGAAATAGTAGTATCCAGGCGCTTCGATGCGCCGTAGGCCTTTCCAATCTGTCAGACCGAAGGTTGAAAAATAATTTCCGAGATCTAAAACTTGGATTAAATTTTATTAATCAGTTAAAACCCCTTACCTACGAATTCGTCGCTCCTGAAAAAAGAGGAATACGACAGACCGGCCTAATCGCTCAAGAGGTCGAAGCCGCCGCTATTAATTGCGGCGTCTACGATTATAGCGCAGTCGATAAATCCGAAGTTGCGTCCGGCGGTTATTACGCTTTGAAATACGCGGAACTAACCGTCCCGCTGATTAAAGCGGTGCAGGAACTAGACGCTAAAAATAAAGCCTTACAACAGGAAGTAGCGTTTTTGAAAGAAAAAGAAGCAAAATATGCGAAAGAAGGGCAAAAAATGAAAGATATAGTTCAACAACTTGGAGACCGCCTCAACGCGCTGGAAGCGAAACTAGAACCTTCCAAAAAAGAAGTAGCCCGTAATAAATAGACTTTGCCGTAGCGCTTTAGCCATGTAAATTATTATTGAGCCGCTCTTTTAAATATTAACCAAATGAAATCTATCTACATACTGACGCTCTGCATAGCGGGAACTTTTGGTATTTCCGCTCAACAATTACCTTTATATACTCAGCATCAACAATATTTTACGGTCATCAATCCGGCCGCCCCACCCGCAGATTATTTTTCCGAGTTAGACCCTACTACTTCCTTTGGTTTATCGGGACGTTCGCAGTGGGGAGGCGTAGTACCGGACGCGCCTACTACGCTCCTGATGAGGGGAGATTTCAGGATACCCGTGTCGGGGAATACTTTTCAACTACTGGCCGGAGGACATTTGATGAAAGACGCCACGGGGCCAACCAGCCTCACCAGTCTATATCTCCGGGTGGGCGCTTTTGTCGAGCAGGATCTGGCGGGCGGCTCCGTGGCGTTCAGTCTGGGCGGAGGCAGACTACTTTTTGACCCGACAAATATCATTTTTATACAAACCAATGGCAGGTTGGACGCTGAAAAACAATCTAAAACTTACTTTGATCTGGGCGTCGGCGCTTTTGGTTATATCAAATCCGATGAACAAATATTTTTTGGCGGCCTATCTATTCCCCAGCTTTTCGTCCCTGACCTGACCTTTGATTCAAAAACCAATGTCAGTTTAAAGTTAACAAAAGTTCCTCATTATTACTTGTTGTTAGGCAGCTTTTTGCCGCTTAGCGCAAAAAATAGTTTGGAATTAAGCAGTTGGGGGCAATATGTGCCAAACGCGCCTATACACATTGACGTCAATGCAAGATTTAACGTCGATCTGGGCAACGACAACAACGGATTAATTGCAGGGGCCGGCGTTTCGCCTACAAATGGTTCGGGGCATCTGGAGGCCGGCGTTTCCTTTAAAGATTTTAATTCTTATTCATTTAAAATTATTGTCAGCGCGGATAAGCGGTTTTTTGGCTCCGCTTTCGGTTCCGTCGTCGACGCTTATGAAGCCAGTATCGTATGGTCGTTTGGTTCGATAAAAAAGTAAAAACCTTGCGAATCTTCCGGTTCAATTGCTTACTATCATGAAAAAGATACTTGCCGCCTTACTTCTTTTATTGACCCCATTGCTAGCGCTTGCTCAATATGGAATATTCATCAATGCTAAAGGATCTGTTACCGGGATAAAAGGCTCCTCTGTCGTGATAAAAGGAGGTCATTTTATCAATAACGGCGCTTTTACAGGTATTCGTAACTCCGTTCAGCTGACGGGCGCCGCTACAAGCGATACGATTGGGGGGAACGGAAACACGCAATTCGATACCCTTGAAATCAATAAACCCAATCAACATATTACGCTGACCGGATATATCGCCGTCGCCGCTGATTTCATCCTCCTCGACGGCTATTTTAATTTGCATAATTCTTTGGTTTCCCTGGGCGACGATTTCGGACAGGTGGTAGGCGAAACGGAAGATCATTATATTACCGGGGATTCTTTAGGACTCATTACCAAAATGGCTATCGTCGTCCCCCGGCCCGCCGTTCAATTTAACCCGGGCAATCTGGGCGCCAGGTTTACTACCTCGCATAGTCCCGCGACCATTCATATTTCCCGCGGTCATCAGCCGCAAACCAATCAATTGGGTAAAATGAGCGTCAGACGGAACTACGATATTTCATCCGTTTTTCCGGATTCCATTCCTGCATCTATGGATACCCTGAAACTCGAACTTCATTATTGGGATCACGAACTAAACGGCTCGGCTAAAAGCGCGCTCTCGCTCTGGAATTATACGAATAGCGGGAATGTATGGGATTTTTATACGCCCGATACGCGCGACGACGTCGGCGATTGGCTGGGTAAATATGGATTGAATCCGCGTTTCCTGTGGACCCTTGGGGCGGCCTGTATCGCTCAAAATACCACGCAGGCTAAAAATATTTGCGCGGGCGATACCCTGTTCGTTGGAACGTACGCGCATACACAGACCGGCGCTTTTATAGACACTTTGAAAGCTAAAAATGGTTGCGACAGTATTATAAAAACGAATCTGAGCGTATATCCAAAAGACCAAGTCAGAAATCCAAAAACGATCTGCGAGGGCGACAGCGTGGCGGTCGGAAACCATATTTACCGTACTGCAGGACAATTTGTCGATACGTTAAAAAATATCCGGGGTTGCGACAGCGTGATTACTACAATAATAGCCATTAATAAAAAGGATACGACTTTATTATCCAAAACTTCTTGCAACCCGCAGGATACTGGCGTCGTCCGAGCCATTTTGAAGAACCGCAACGGTTGCGATAGTTTGATTATTACGACTACCACCTTGTCGCCGAAAAGTAACTATTCATTTTCCAAAACGATCTGCCAGGGCGACAGCGCACAGTTATTGAACAAATATTATACGGTGACGGGAATTTACAAAGATTCCGTCCGCGGCTTCAACGGTTGCGACAGCGTGGTTACGATGAATTTGACGGTTTACTCAAGAGATACGGTCGACGATCCGGAGACCATTTGTCAGGGGGACAGCGTTGTGGTAGGAAATCACGTCTACCGGACTGCGGGGCAGTATATTGATACGTTGAAAAATATCCACGGGTGCGATAGCCTAGTGACTACGATCATTACCGTGTACAAAAGCGACACGACTTTATTAGCCAAAACCACCTGTAATCCAGCCGATACCGGAATAAGCAAAACGCTCTTAAACAATCAATACGGCTGCGACAGTTTGATCATTACAACGACGACCTTGTCGCGTCAAAACTCTTCTTCTTTTTCTAAGACGATTTGCCAGGGCGATAGCGCGTTCTTGCTGAATAAATATTATAGGGCGCCGGGAATTTACAAAGATTCCGTTCGCGGCTCCAATGGTTGCGACAGCATAGTAACGATGAATTTGACCGTCAATAAAAAAGATACGATTTTATTGTCCAAAACTTCGTGCAACCCGCAGGATAGCGGCGTCGCACGAACCATTTTGAAGAACCTCAACGGTTGCGATAGTTTGATTATTACGACTACCACCTTGTCGCCGAAAAGTAACTATTCATTTTCCAAAACGATCTGCCAGGGCGACAGCGCGCAGTTATTGAACAAATATTATACGGCGACGGGAATTTACAAAGATTCTATTCGAAGCGAGAATGGTTGCGATAGCGTGGTGACAATGAACCTGACGGTCAACAAAAAAGATACGACTTTATTAACTAAAACTTCCTGCAATCCGCTGGATATTGGGATCGCCCGAACAACCCTCAAAAACCGCAACGGTTGCGACAGTTTGATTATTACAACGACGAGTTTGTCGCCGAAAAGTACGTATTCATTTTCCAAAACGATCTGCCAGGGCGACAGCGCTCAGTTGCTGAATAAATATTATACGACGACGGGAATTTACAAAGATTCCGTCCGCAGCTCCAACGGTTGCGACAGCGTGGTTACGATGAATTTGACGGTTTACTCAAGAGATACGGTCGACGATCCGGAGACCATTTGCCAGGGGGACAGCGTGGTGGTAGGAAATCATGTTTACCGGGCGGCGGGGCAATATATCGATACGCTGAAAAATATCCGCGGCTGCGATAGTATAGTTACTACGATTGTAACTTTGTATAAAAGCGATACGACTTTATTAGCCAAAACCTCCTGTAATCCAGCCGATACGGGAATAAGCATAATGCTCTTAAATAATCAATACGGCTGCGACAGTTTGATCATTACAACGACGAACTTGTCGCGTCAAAACTCTTCTTCTTTTTCTAAGACGATTTGCCAGGGCGATAGCGCGTTATTGCTGAATAAATATTATACAGCGACGGGAATTTACAAAGATTCTATCCGAAGCGAAAACGGTTGCGACAGCATAGTGACGATGAATTTGACTGTCAATAAAAAAGATACGACTTTATTGTCCAAAACTTCTTGCAACCCGCAGGATACCGGCGTCATTCGGACTATATTGAAAAACCGGAACGGTTGCGATAGCCTGAACATTATAACCACTACTTTATCGCGTCAAAGTACCTTTGTAAATTCTAAAACGATTTGCCAGGGCGACAGCGTCCGGGTAGGCGCCCATATTTATAAACTGACCGGGACTTACCTAGATACGATTATGCGCGAGGGGAACTGCGACTCGATCGTTCAAACCATGTTAACCGTCCGTCCGGCTATTATCATTACGCGGCAACCTATTTCTTTTACAGAGTGCGCGAGCGGCGCGCTACAGTTGTCGGTAGAGGCGTCCGGAGGACTCTTTCAATGGCGTCAAACCAAAGATACGACAGGGGTCTGGACAAACGTAGCCAATGCTACGACGTCCATTTTTACGCCGCCCGCCACGCTTCCAGGCGTTACTTTCTATCAAGCGGTCGTTTCTACGCCGGACGGCGTTTGCCCAAAAGTCTTTTCCGCCGTCGCAAAAGTGGTTATTTCCAGAGGAATTACAATCATAAAACAACCCGATCCGGTTATACAATGTATTGGCGCCAACCGATCGCTTCAAATTAGCGCGCCAGGGGCAAATTTCCAATGGCAACAAAGCTCCGACGGCGCTACCGGTTGGACCAACGCATCGGCAGGAACGGGAGCGACCGACTCTGTGTACACGCCTCCAAGTTCGACGGCGGGCGTACTATTCTTCCGCGCGCGCGCCGGTTCTATCAATAGCGATTGTGGTGGGGGCGATACTTCCCGGGCGGTCAGATTTGAAGTCATTGCAGGCATAAAAATCGATACGCAGCCTGTCCTTCTGCTTGAAGAATGCGTAGGCGAGGGAAATACCTTATCCGTTAAAGCGACAGGGGGAACATTTCAATGGCAACAAAACACAGTTGGCGGATCGAACTGGGTGGATGCGACTGATGGCGGAGGAGCGACTACCCCAAACTATACGCCTCCAAGCGCGACGCCCGGCGTTTTATTTTACCGGGTAATCGTTGGCTCTCCGAACAATGCTTGCGGCGCGTCACTCGCGTCGGATTCTTCTAAGGTAAACGTAATTGAAAAACCGGCCATTTCCAGGCAGCCTGCCGACCTCTCAGAATGCGCAGGCGAGAACGCGACGTTGTCGGCGTCCGCAACAGGCTCCATTTTCCAATGGCAACAAAGTCCGGATTCAATTAGTTGGACGACCGCAACTGGCGCCGGGGCTCAAACGCTCGCTTTTATTCCGCTCAATGATTCGGTTTCTGTTAAGTATTACCGGTTAGCGGTTGGACCGGCGGGAAGTTTTTGCGGACAATTATTTTCTAAAGCGGCTAGGGTGCAGGTGGTTGGCGCAAAAAATACCCGGTCGATTGATACGACGCTGTGCGCAGGATCGTCTTTAACAGTGGGCGATACGCTTTTTAACGAGAGAAAATCTTCGGGTACGGTCCATATAAAATCCCGTACCGGCGGTTGCGATACGATAGTCAACGTTAAACTTGCCTTTAAAACGAAAGTTGTTCCCAGGGATACCAGTTTTGTATTAAAAGAAGGAACAACCGAACTTGATCTGGATTTAACGCCGGCGGAAGAAGCAACAGGGGGTAAAGACTGGTCCATTTCTATTTTTAAACAACCGATTGGCGGAACGCTTGAACAGAGCTCTGTCGCAAAATATAAATTTATCCTCGACGCCACGCAAACGTGCGATTCCGTTCGTTTTGCTTACTTGTTTTGCGGCGGCCTATGCGGCGGCTGCGATACGGTAAAAGTGGCGATATCGGCTAACGTCATGAGCGACCGCGTTACCACCGCGTTAGATCCAACGCATAAAACGCTATGTTTCCCCGTCATTGAAAAGTGCCCCGAATATGCGAAAGGAAGCGAATTCCGGGTCTTCAACCGCTGGGGCGAGACAGTCTACCGGCAGGCACCCTACGATTTTGCCAATTGCTGGGGTGGCGTCACCAGCGGCGGGAAAGAATTACCCGCCGGAACCTATTATTTTAACCTCACGTCTAAAACTTCGCCTATGACCATCCGCGGCTCGGTAACAATCATCCGGGATAAATGATTTCGAATAAAAAGGAATGGCTTAAATACTTTTTCATAAATAAACCTGTTCAATGAATCCACTAATTCCAGATAATCCAATCTTTGAGACGAAACCTACTTTAGTGTTTTGTTTTCTGTCTGTAGCGCCTGAAATCGCCTATTTACTTATTTTCAACTTTGCCGTTCTCTATTTTAATATCCCAAAATTATCTTTATTGACGCTTCCATGTTTATTTTATATAATCTATAAAATATATGCGATTTATTCGATCCGCTACTATGTAACCAATCAACAAATCGTAGTCCAAAGAGGATTAGTATCTAAATCCACGCATTATTTAGAACTCTATCGCGTAAAGGATATTTCCGTTTCGGAGCCTTGGTTATTGAGCGCTTTCGGAATGATGAATATTGACTTAATATCGTTTGATTCCAACGAACCCAACCTGCTTATCCGGGGCGTACCAGTCTCCACGCTCCCAAAAATCATACGCGATAATGTTCAACTATGTCGTCAACAGAATAAAATCTTAACGGTCGATAGTTAGCGTCTTTCTAAAATAAGCGACTTAGCTTAAAAAAATTTAAAAAGCCATGCCCTAATACAAAGGCATGGCTTTACAATATGTATATAAAAAAGTTTTAATTCTCTATGGCCGGAACCCGGTTAGCTGCTTTCGCCGTAATGGCTTCAGCCGCTTCCCGCCCGCTTTTCGCCGCTCCGTTCATATAACCGGAAAAGTTTTTACCGCAATGTTCTCCCGCGAAAAACAAATTGCCGACCGGCAAGGCCTCGGCTCCCGAAATAGTGGTGTATTGTCCTGGCCGGTAGCAAATGTAACTGCCCAGCGTGTACGGGTGTGAAGGCCAGTGCATCCTGGCTACTTTTCCGCTATAATTTTCGACGGCGCCTTTATAAATTCTATCCCATAGAGGCAGATATTTATCTTTCTGGAATTCCGGCGACCCTTGACCTGCGGCAATTCCTGAAGGGCCGCCAAACAAAATGGATAAGCCCGCAGGTCCGCTGTCGGGCGTCTGAAGTTGGGAGTTATCCCAACCGTTTGGAATACCGTTGTCGGAATAACACAAGCCCTGGAATCCCTGATCGCGCCAGTAATGTTTTTTCATGCCGATCATCAGTTTGGCGTTGGTCCCGAATCCCATGTGGTTAATGGAGTCCCATTTGACCTGCGGCATAGGAACGCGAATCTCTACATTTCTTAGACGCGTATTCGGAATGGTCATAACGACAAAATCCGCTTTCACGGGCGCTGATTTACTGGAAAACTGTAATTTGAAGCCGTCGCCTACTTTTGTAATGGCCTCTAAGGAACGATTCAGGTGAATTGCATCCGGATATCTTTTAGCGATGGAGCCCGGAATGGACTGGTTTCCGCCTTTTATATGGTACCTTTCATCGCTTTCGCCAAAAAATTTGCATTTGCCGTCGCCGACGTCCGTAGAAATTAAAATTGGTAAGTTGATGGCAGATTGCTCTTGCGGGGAAAGGCCGTATTCAGGTTCATATGCGGATTCTATAAGATTTTTGATCCAGCCGCGCGCGCCAATGCGCTCAAGGTATTCAGAGAGGGACATATTGTCCAGTTTTTTTATATAAGGATCGACGGTCTTAAAACTCAGGTCGTCTGGCAGCCGTAGGGCGTCCGCTTTTATCTGGTCGGCAAATCCCCTGAACTGTTCTACTACCTCTGTCATCGTATGGTTTTTACCTTCAAAAAAGAAAGTTTCTTTGATTAATTTTTCTTCAGAGGCCTGGCCATAGTCGACCAAATCCAAGTTAAACTCTTTTGCAAGGTCCCACATATCTTTATGGTTGGTATCGATAAATTCACCGCCAAACTCCGTGCATGTTCCTTCGCCCATCGAATTTTGGACGCTGAAAATACGCCCGCCAGTTCGCCCGGACGCTTCGTAGACTTCCGGATGATAACCCGCTTTTTTTAAATGATGTAAAGCGTTGAGTCCGGCCATTCCCGCGCCGACAATAACGATGCGCGGGGTAGCGCTTTTTAAAAAGACGCTACCGGATGGCATGGCGCCAGCTAGGTCGCTCAATCCGGCAAATAACGCTATATTGCCCGTATTTTCAAGAAATTTACGCCTGGATAAAACTTCGGCATTTGCGCGTTGAACAATTTCGGCAGCGGAAGCATTTTCGCGGTTTGCAGCGAGCGCCATCAGGACCGACTTCCTGAAGGCATGGAAAAGAGAAGTTTTAGAAATATTTGTCATCGTTTACGTAGTTTTTGCGATCATAAATGAAGACGAACTGAGCGGCGATAAGCCGGCAGGCTGACATATAAAAAAACTGCTTGCCGCGTACAGGCGGCAAGCAGAAAAACACGCAGAAGAAGGAATTAATAATTTGCCTGGATGATTGGGGAAGGGGTTGGCGCCTCGGTAGCCGCGCTTGCGGAAACGCCGCCGTAAGAATAATAAGGATACACATAGTAAATATATTTACCGATGTTATAGTCGTCATAATTTACATAAGCGTAGCCGCTGTATCCCCAGCTCGTTCCCCATGAGTTTTTAATAATCCAGGAATGGTAATAATCATTCCAGCCTACGATGGTTACCGCATGGTTGATTCCGTAGCTTGAACTGCTTGCATGTCCGTTCAAAATGCCGCCTGTATATGAAAACCAGGCGCCTTCAGCTTGCACGTAGGTAACAACGGCGCCGTAGGCTTGCACATAAGCTTTAACTGTACTAACGGAAGGGAAACCTCCTGGATAGACTTGGCCCCAGGTATATGCGCGCAAGGTTTTTGGTTTGGAATAGCACGCTTCGTCGTGACCGACGTACGGTTTATAAGATTCCGTATTTGTGGCAAAGCAACGCATATAATCGAAAGCGCGGTCAGAATAGCCGCCTCCGCAGCTGCCGGCGTCGTAACCGTTGCAGGTTTTGCCGCAATCTAATAAATCCTGTTCGGAAGCGTCTACTATCCTGGAAGTTCCGTAAAACTTACGAAAGGTAGTTTCGAATGTAGCGCAGGCCGCAAACGCCCAGCAGCTACCGCAGCCGCCTTGGTTTTTAACGGGGGTCAACCATGCGCCCGCCCAAAAAGTCGGCGACGCGCTTACGCCGCCGCTTACGCCGCCAGAAGGGTTGGAAACGCCCTGTTTTTTTAATTCTACCTGCGCTTTTTGGATGATCTGCTTGTTTTGGCTCTCCTGTTGGCTAACCGCAGAGGCGTTAATGGTTTTAGGAGCGATGGTTCCGCACAATTGTTGCGGCGTATGCTCCATGGCTTCCGTATAACCGACTTTGTAGGTTAACTTATTTTTAACGACTTCATCGTTTAAGGCTTTCAATTTGGCCTGAATTTGCGGCGTCGCTTTTGACGCGCTCATTTTAAGGTGTTCGCCGTGGGTAGAGGAATTGGTAACCCCGGTCAAAAAATCGGCAAGCGGGTCTTGGGCGGAAGCCGTGAACGAAAAACTAATGAACATTCCTACGGCTATGAGGGGAAGTAGGATCCCTTTGAATGAATTTGTTTTCATTGGAAAAGAAAATTTTTGAAGTGACGTAAATGACTTGATAATGGTGAATGATGAAGAATAACGCATAATAATGAATAATTAAACATTTAAATAGAGCTTGTTTTTATTCCTAACTTTAATTTTATAAGCATATACTATTTTTTGGGTAGAAAAGAATATGCAATATTTTTCGATGAAATATAGTATAGGCTGTTTGAACAGGGAGCGCCTTATTTTGTAAAGGCCTGATCAATATGTCAATTTATTAACAATTCGGGATAACTGGGAATTTACTCTTCTATGGCGACCTTCACGCTGCACCGGCGTTCTACTTTGTCTTTTTCCCACGCCCTGACGTAGATTAGGTCGAGCGTTTCAGTTCCGCCGCCGACGGCGGTGTAGGTAAGAATTTGTTTTTTTGCGCCGCCTACCATCGGAGGATTTGCAGGCTGCGCGGCGGCGTCTTTGTACTTTAATTCATTTTGGTTTTCTCTTCTCAACATGTTAGGGGGTTTTGATTCCATCCATTGATAACCGGTTCCTGCGTTCGCCGGAAGTAAAATGGTCAGCGTATTTCCTTTTTTAATAGAAGTTTGTTCCGTGCAACCATCCAACGTAACGCCTCCGTCCTGCTGACTAATTTCCGCTTTTTTGGTAGACATATTTGTAGAAGCGACGTTACTTGATCCCGTTTTTTGAGAGCAGGAACCGCAGGTGAAAATGATGAAAGAACTCAAAGCAATGAATGATACAGAGTACTTTTTCATAGTAAAAAATTTAGGTTAAAAGTAAAGAAACATTTGGTTAATGATAAAGATATTGGATTTCAAATAATTAATGGCTTGCTTTTAGAATAGGAGAGGTTATTTTAAGTTCGGCGATTGAAGTAGAAACTGTTCCCCTGGAAGAATGAGGATATACATAGTAAATAAAATTTCCGATATTTTGGCTGTTATAATCAACATATGCGTAACCGCTATAGCCCCAATCCGTTCCCCAGGAATTTTTGATGATCCAGGCGTTTACGTTGTCGTTCCAACCTACAATGGTGACCGCATGGTCTACGTCGGTGGGGTCCGAACTTGGATAACTGTTGTAAACGCCGCTCTTATAGGTAAAAAAATCGTCGAAACTCGCTTTCATATAAGTTACCACGGAACCATAATGAACCAGGTAATTTTTTACTTCGCTGCGGGTAGGATAATTTCCGCCGGGGTATAACTGTCCCCAAGCGCATGCCCTGAAGGTTTTTGTAGCATTAGAACAGGCGTCCTCATGGCCGACAAACGGGCGCATACTTTCAGTAGTGGTTCCTGAACTACGCATATAATCAAAAGCATAATCTGAATATCCGCCGTCGCAACTTCCCGCTTTATCGCCCGTGCTGGTGACGCCGCAATTAATCAGGTCCTGTTCGGAAACATCGGGCATACGGGACGTTCCATAGAATTTTCTAAAAGTATGTTCAAAAGTTGCGCATGCGGCGAAAGCCCAGCAGGCTCCGCAATCGCCCTGATTTTTGACGGGAGACATAAAAGCGCTGGCAAAATAAATCTTCTTAGAAGCCGCCGAACCCGGCCCGGCGCTTACTGCCGCATGAAGCGGAGGGGCTACCAAACCTTCAGATTGCAATTCAATCTTTGCTTTATCTACCGATTTCTGGTTAAGCGCATCCTGTTGAACAACTGCGGCGGCGTTGGGCTTTTTTGGGCGAAGCGAACCGCAGAGTTGTCTTTTGCTCTTGGTAGAGGCTTGGGTAAAAGCAACTTTAAAAGTTAAATTTCTTTTAGAAATATCTGCGTTAATCGCTTTTAATTTAGTGTTCAGCTGGGGATTGGCGCTCACTTTCATGGCCGCTTTTTTAGACAATTCCGATTGCGCCTGGACGTTATGAACGTCGCTCAATACTTGCGCCAAAGGGTCTGTCTGCGCGGAAAGATTGATAGAAAAAACTAAGGAAAGGAAAAAAGAGAAAAATAGTAAGAGATTGTTTCTTAAAAAAAGCGTTTTCATTGGATCGAATTTAGCGTTAAAATGAAAGAATCTTAGACGTCAGGTTTGAAATCTTTTGTTTTCAGAACCTTTGATACTATATAACGAAAGGTGTAAAATGTTACTAAGTAAATTCAACTTTATTAAAAAATCTATTTCGCTTCTACTTCTATGACAATGGGAATGATAACGGCGTCGCCTCTGCTAAAGCCGGAAAAAGAGATTTGATTGTTCTCATAGTTAACGTCTCCTGCCGGTATAGTCATATTGTTTAAAAGCGCTTGAATACGGTCCTCAAACAATCCAGTCCCCTGGTTCAGTTGTTCGCAGAGGTTTTTAAAGCCCCTGATCTTTTTTGCCGAAAAAAATATACATAAATGGTCTTTACCCGTCGCGTCAATTTTCATTACTTTCTTTGGGTGGGGAAGGTAAACAGCCGTACCGTCGAGCGTCAGCAGGGCAGATTCGTGCATATCTTTGAATAGCGGCCCATATTCTTCGTTGTGCGGAAAAAGTATTTTGGTCTCGTTATTGGCGTCAAAACTTACTACATATAAATAGGCTCCCGGCAAAGCGGACGTCAAGGCTAATTGAAATTTATCGCCTACCTGCCAGTCTTTTTTTGCTAATTGATAGTGGCGACCGGATAAGATCGCTTCTGCGCGTTCAAAATGCGGCGTCCCGTCTTCGGCAAATCCTGTAAAATGATTGATTGCGATTTTTCCCGCCATTTCTACCGGCTGGGGGTCGACCGCCGCTCCGGAAGCGGGCAAATTGGAGCTTTGCGGACGACGTTCAACGCCTGGTACGTGATCCGGCGTATTCCTTCCGTTCGTTGTTTCCATACGCCCTTTTTGCGAGATATTCGGGGCGCCGTTAGAGACGGTGAGATCAGTTGCAGGCTGGAAACCGGCGCTTAGATACAAAACGTAGGCGTACCTGCAACACGCGGCAAGATCCTTATAAGCTATTTCTATAAATCCGCCGTCGCCCCAGCCTGTTCCCCAACTGTTCATCAGCGTAAAACGCGCGGCGGCGTCGTCGTAGCCGACCACGAGCAGCGCATGGGATTCCGACGGTTCGTCGCCATCTGAAGGGTTCCAAACGCGGGCGTTTTTTAATTCCTGAAATTGTAGGTTTACGCGGATACTAACGACGACGGGTTTATTTTTAGATAAGAGCTGCCGGATACGGTTTATTTTTATTCCAGGCCCGTCGTCTACGTCGAAAAGTCGCACATAATCCCGGATAGTATGATCTTTAGCTTGCGCGGACAATTGAATATCCGGTCTGGCCTGGCAATCGTTCGTTTTTTGATCAAAATCTTTTGCATAACAATCTCCGTTCGTTTTCAGCCATTCCATCGCGCCGGTCATTCGCGCGCCGGACTTGCAACTATTCATTTCTTTAACCTGATTATAAATGAATAAAGCGGAATATGCCTGGTCGTTGACGCCGGCAGGATCGGTCTGATTTTTTTGAACGGCGCGTTCAACCGTCATGGCCCCAAAACCGATCGCCCATCCGACGCAGGAAAAAACGCTTCCCTGGTTTCCTGGTATTGGGCAATAAGGCTTTAAATTGATTTTTCGGGGCGCCTGATCGTCTGTATTCCCGTATAAAGGCGTCATAACGCTTTGTTTTTTATAAGATGCGTCGTCATCAATCATGCCCGCTCCACGCTGAGCGTTTAAACGCTGATGCGGAATACATAGCTGAGCTAATAAAAAACAAAACCTGATTAACAAAAGGGGTTTCATTAGCTTATTGGTTTTTAATCGGCGGCGTGGTTTTACCGGTTTTAGCGCCGTTTTTATTAGCCGCTTTTGCATCGGTCGCCGTTTTATCAGAAAGAATGGACGGTCCTTCGACGCCGTAAGCGCTATTTGGTTTTTGGTTAACGTCGTTTAAATCTTTCTTTCCGACGTCTATCCCATTGGATGGAGCGTTATTTATTCCTCCATTATTATAACTGACCGGCGGCAGATTAGCGTCGTTGTTTTTATTGGAATTATTGTTGTTATAGCTTCCGGTATTTGAATTGTTATTAGACCCGCCATTATTATAGTTTCCGTTATTGGAATTATTATTCCCATTATTGTTATTATAACTGCCATTGTTATAACTTCCATTATTGTTACCGCCGTTGTTATTGCCGCCGTTATTATTGTTGTTATTTCCATTATTGAAATTATCATATTTTTGAGGAGTAGTACTGACCAAATCAGTCCAAGAGGTAAATTTGTAAGGATCGACTAAGTTTTTTTGCACATAGTCGTCCGCCATCGCCTGTTTTTCTAACCGGTTATTTCTAAAAAATCCCGTCAGATCGGCGGCGGAACGAATCAGGTCCACCACGGGATCAAATATACCGTAACCGTCAGTCTGCGTAACGGCGGCAATGGTAGCAACCATATTATCCTTATAAAACTTTTCGAGGTCGGCAATTTTTCTAGACAGTCCCTCTGAATATACCTCCGGATATTTATTGATCACTTTCAATTTTTCTTTGCTTAAAAAATCCTCTTTTATGTCGATCAGCAGCAAATTGAATCGTCCGGCCGTTTTTTCATAAGCGGTTTGAACCCGGCTAATATCTTTACGATTATATGAATTTTGCCGAGCAATGAAATCTCTTGCTTCCTGTTCAATCTGCGATTTAAAGACGTTGAATTTCACCATAAAATCCGTATTCTTAAATTTTTCCAGCCCGTTTACTGTTAACAAAGATTTTTGGCTCACAGTAGTAGTTGGATTTTGACTATTGGCATAAGTAAGAATACACAAGTAAGCTAATAGGAATATTTTTACCGTTTTCATAATGACTGATTTTAAAGCGATGAACAGAGATTCGCAATTTACGCCTTTTGCACATAAAAATAAAGACTAACGACCATATATTACCTCATCTTTCTATTGTTACCTGAAAATAGTTTATTTAAAAATACTTGAGTTAACGCAACGACGGCCTTTTTACCTACAGCTCATTCTTAATCGCGAAAGCGGCGTATACATTAACGCGAAAATTATATTTTTAACTTTTTGGTAACAATTAAAGGATTTCTTTATTGGAAGTAGCGCCGTAATCAGAACGGCGTCGCTTATTCCAATGATCGCATGATAGACTTCTAAAATATTTCTTACAGTATATAGTCAAAAAGAGCATTGATGAGGAGAATCGCTTTTACTTTTTTTGCCGCTTATTGCTTCTTTTTTGTTCAGACGCCTTGTCAATCCGTATCGGCGCCCGCAACCGTATTGTGGCAAAGAACCTATTATGCGCAGGATTTTATCGTTCAATCAGCTTTTAAGTTAAAAAACGGCGGTTATTTGGCGGGCGGAATTAATAAAATGGGTCATATTCAAAGAATACATATTTCCGAATCCGGCGAAATAACGGTATTAAAAGAAATAACCCCCCCGCCTACCTGCAAACCGTCGAAACTCTTTTTTTTGGACGAAACGACTTGCGTATTGATTGGAACGCATGACAGCGCGACGTTAGCTTTATATATTTTACATTCGGAAGCGGCGTTAGTAGATTCGCCGCTTTTACTTTCCACCCCCCATATTTCCAAATGCAGGATCAATACGGCAATCCGGACGCGAAACGGCGATTTTATATTAGGGGGCGTAAAAGAAGGGAATATGGCGCTGATCAGAGCGACGCCTGACGGAAAGATTTTATGGAGTTTATGGACACCAAAAACGTTGAAAGAGGAAGTTTTCAGCGTATACGAAACCACAGACGGCGATATACTTTGCGCGGGCGCTTATACAGACTATATCCTTCGCGACCGATTGATTTATATTTTAAAATTTAATCCGGCAGGCAAGCTCCTCTGGTTCAAACAACTGGGACAATCGAATCAGGAAAACATCGGATATTCTATGATAGAAAATATAAACAACGCACCGGTTGTCGCCTCAAAAAGCGGAGATCAAATTTCTATTATTCAACTGGACGAATCAAGAAACATTCAATGGAAAAAAATCTTTGATTATACGG
>JBBRMZ010000043.1:0-25608 GCA_038230555.1 Chitinophagales bacterium | reverse complement strand
TCCAACGCCGTTACCGAAGGACTCAATAATTTAATCCGGAGTATCAGAAGAAGCGCTTTTGGTATGCCTAACTTTAAGCATATCCGCCTAAGGGCATTAGCCATATCTTCATAACCATTAAAATTGTCACACAACCATTTTTCTAATATTCAGTAGCATTGCCGGCCTTGCAATTTTTTCAAATTTGCAAGGCCGTTTTTTTGTTTTTGGCAGATGGAAAAACATTTTCTATCGTTTATTGACTACGAAAAGTTGAATACTCGGATTATGGCAACAATATTCGCTTATTTTATACAAATCTAAACCGTCAAATATTATATTTGTTGAAAGTTAGACCTGTCGTACAATTATTTTTAGACTTCCTATTTTAAGCATACTCCCAGGCGGGTATTCTAATGGACGTTGTTCGTTTGACTAATTATTTTTATTTTATATGCAAAAAATATACGTTCAGCATAAATTATTAAAACTTTTTTTGCTGTCGCCCATTCTTCTCTTTGCTTTTTCCGCTTTTGCGACTCACAACAGAGCCGGCGAAATACACGTCTCGCAAGTAGGCGCCCTCACCGTTCACATTCAAATTATTACTTATGCAAGGAACAGCAGTTTCCCGGTTGACCGGGATTCGCTGGACGTAGTTTGGGGAGACGGGACGACCGAAAGAATAAGCAGGAACAACGGGCCTATTGTTAATGGCCAACATAAAGGCGAAGTCCTGACCAATGCAAATGACACGCGTTATAATACGTATGAAGCAAACCATACATATCCCGGTCGTTCCACTTACAGGATCAGCATGACCGACCCTAACCGGAATGGAGGAATTATTAATGTAAATTATCCAAACTCGGACGTTATTCCTTTTCACCTGGAAACAACTTTTACTTTCCTTAATGCCAATTTTTCGGGTTATAATACCACGCCTTATCTTTTACAGCCGCCTATTGATAAAGGCTGCGTTGGAAAAGTTTTTGTGCATAATCCTAATGCTTTCGACCCGGACGGCGACAGCATTGCTTACCGGCTTATTACGCCGCTCCAGGACGTAAATACTCCGGTGCCTTTATATCTTTTCCCCGATCAGGTCTCCGCCGGGCCTAATAATAAGATTTCACTGGACGAGCGCACAGGTACTTTTATTTGGAACGCGCCCCAAAAACAAGGAGAATATAACATTGCCTTTTATATTATATCTTACAGAGGAGGAGTTGCCATTGATACGACTATCCGGGATATGCAAATATTAATTGACGTTTGCGACGACCATCCGCCAAAAGTAACCAGTGGGGACATGTTCTGCGTGATTGCCGGGCAAACGCTGAAATTTAACGTGACAGCTACTGATCCCGACGCCGGTCAAAAAATCAGGCTAACGGCTACTGGGGCGCCGCTTATTGATTCTATTAGTCCGGCGACTTTCCCAGGTTCAAATGGCGTATATGTATTCCCGCCGTTTACTTCCACTTTCACCTGGAATACCGTTTGCGATGAAATACGCTCGCAGCCTTATTCTGTGGTTTTCAAGGCCGTTGATAATTATATTGGAGACACAAGCGGTTTGGCGGATTTAAAATCTGTACAAATAAAAGTCGTTGGCCCGCCTCCGGAAAATGTGCAGGCAGTAGGAGGAGCCGGATTCGTAACGGTAAGCTGGAAAAAGCCGTACGTTTGCGAAAACGTTCATAATCGATATTTTTACGGTTTCTCCGTTTGGAGAAGGGAAAACAGTAATCCTTTTCCGCTGGACACTTGTCAGCCTGGCTTAGACGGGAAAGGTTATACGCGTATTGCTTTTGACACTATTTTTCCAAGTGCAACTGGTCGGTATTCTTATATTGATAATAATGTGGAAAGGGGTAAAACCTATTGCTACCGGATACTGGCATATTTTGCCAAGCGCACGCCTGCAGGCAATCCGTTCAACCTGGTAGAAAGTCTGCCCTCGCAGGAAGCCTGCGTTCAATTAAGCAGGAGCCTTCCGCTTATTACAAACGCGAGCGTTTTGCAGACCGACGCTATGAACGGTTCAATTCTTGTGAAATGGACAAAACCGCTTGCAAAAGATTTAGATACGGTTATGAATCCTGGACCTTATAAATATCAGGTTTTTCGGGCTACCGGTATCACCAAACAAAATTTAACGCTCATCCCGGGCGCCACTTTTACCGCCGCTTCTTTTTCAACTGCTAACGATACTATGTTTGTAGATACTGGTTTGAATACCATGCAAAACCCGTATAGTTATAAAATTGCTTTTTACGTCCGGGGCGACACCTTATTAGGCTTTACGGAAGTAGCGTCCTCCGTCTTCCTTAAAATCGCTTCTACGGACCGGATCAATAACCTAAGCTGGAATTTCGACGTACCTTGGTCTAACGTCAGTTATGTAATTTATCGTAAAAACAATTCGACAGGCTCGTTTGACTCCATAGGGGTCAGTACTACACCCATGTATAGCGATACCGGACTGGTTAATAAAACGCTATATTGTTACTATGTTCAAACTATCGGTTCTTACGATATTAACGGGGTAGCCAGTCCCTTAATAAACTTATCTCAACAGGTTTGCGCAACACCGATTGATACAGTACCGCCTTGTCCGCCTACTTTACGGGTATCAAATATTTGTAATACAACTTCGGGTGGGGTTCCGCCCGATCAATTCCAGAATAATCTCTCCTGGACTCCGGATTTTTCGCGAAACTGTAAATCTTCGGAAATTGGTTCTTACAAAATATATTATGCGCAAACGACTAAAGATTCGCTGACCCTGATTCAAACGAATAAAGGCGGCTTAAAAGATAGTTTTTATGTGCATCATCCTCCAATAGGAATCGCGGGGTGTTATGCTGTTACGTCGGTGGATACGGTGGGTAATGAAAGCCGTAAAAGCAATATTGTTTGCGTGGACAATTGTCCAATTTATACGCTGCCAAATACATTTACGCCTAATGGCGATGGTCAGAACGACGTTTTCCACCCATACCCTTACCGGTTTATAGATAAAGTAGATTTTAAAGTATTTAATCGTTGGGGCGAACTCGTATTTCAAACAAATAATCCCGATTTAAAATGGGACGGGAAAAATACGCAGGGTAAAGATCTGGCCGTAGGAACATATTATTATACCTGCGTGGTTTATGAAATCCGGGTAACCGGCGTGGTGCAGAATCCTGGTATTCTGAGCGGATATATTGAATTATTAAGATAATTATAGCTTTTGAATGTTTACAGGGATCATTGAAACGACGGGCGTCGTCAGGGATATAAGAAGTGAAGGCTCCAACCTTCACTTCACTTTTTTTTCATCGATTACTACAGAACTTAGAATTGACCAAAGCGTTTCGCACAATGGTGTTTGTCTGACAGTAGTGGATATTCAGAAAGATTTTTACGTCGTTACCGCGGTAGACGAGACGCTTCGCCGGTCGGCGATGGGCGTCCTTAAAGTGGGCGATATTGTTAATTTGGAAAGAGCAATGCTGGCAAACGCACGATTAGACGGACACATTGTCCAGGGGCATGTAGATGGAAAAGCGATTTGTTCAAAAGTGATAGAGAATAATGGCAGTTGGACGTTTAGTTTTACCTTCTCTGAAAGTTTGCCTTATGTATTAGTGGATAAAGGCTCTATTTGTGTCAACGGCGTCAGTCTGACCGTTGTCGAACCTAAGGAGCGATCTTTTAGCGTAGCGATAATACCTTATACTTTTCAGCATACGAATTTTTCGCAGTTAAAGACGGGCGATCCGGTTAATCTGGAGTTTGACGTCATTGGGAAATATGTAGCAAAATTAGCCGAGGCATATTTTATGACTGCTTCGGCTATTCCGGCTCAATTGAAAGCGGCAACCATTTAAAAGACTGCTTCGGCAATTCTTCTGATGGTATCCGCGTCTCCCATAGTATAATAATGCAAACAGGGAACGCCTCTTTGCATGAGTTCTTTAGATTGTTGAATACACCATTCGACGCCAACTTCCTTCACTTGTTTATCGTCTTTTGCCTGGCGAACGGCATGAACCAGGTCGTCGGGCAGGTTAATGAAGAACATTCGGGGAATTGAATTTAACTGATATTTTTTAGTCAGAGGCTTTAGCCCCGGAACGATCGGGACATTAATTCCCAGGGCGCGGCAGGCGTCTACATATTGAAAATATTTTTGATTATCGTAAAACATCTGCGTTACAATATAATTTCCCCCGGCGTCGATTTTCTCTTTCGTATGTATTAAATCCAGCGCAAGATTAGGCGCTTCAAAATGTTTTTCAGGATAACCGGAAACGCCAATACAGAAATCAGATTTCTCGCCATTAATAATGTTATTATCCAAATATTTACCTGCGTTCATATCCGCTACTTGTTGGATCAAGTCGGTTGCGTAAGCATGTCCTGCTGGATGGGGATAAAATTTATCTTCAAATTTAGCGGCGTCCCCGCGCAGCGCCAGAATATTATTAATATTCAGGAAATTAAGGTCAATTAATACATTCTCCGTGTCTTCCTTTGAAAAACCCCCGCAGATCAAATGCGGCACGGCGTCTACTCCGTACCGATGCATGATGGAAGCGCATATCCCAACCGTGCCCGGACGCTTCCTAATTGCCGTTTTTTCATAATATCCGCTTTCCTGTTTTTTATAAATAAACTCCTCGCGATGATAGGTGACGTCAATAAACGGCGGTTTAAATTCCATCAACGGATCAAGCGTGCTAAAAATGGACTTCATACCTCCGCCTTTTAACGGCGGTAAAACTTCAAATGAAATAAGGGGTTTACCGGTTGATTTTTCAAAATAATCTGTAACTTTCATAAAAATGTTGCGCTCTTCGTTTTAAGAGCAGATAGTAAAAAGCAATTTTATACAAATAGCGATAATGGAAAGAAGCGTTGCGCGTACAAATGCGTATCAAAGATTAGACTTTATATAATCAGGAAACTGAATAATTATCCTCTTTAAACACGTTTCCTTCTATATTAAAATTTTCAGGAAGAATTGCCCCTGCCGTTTCTTCGGAAACGACGCCTTTAACGGCTTCATAAGTTTCGTCGTATTTAGCGTGTATGGTCCCCATCCATCGGTCCCAGATACTGGTATAAAGACCATAATTTCCTTTAAAATACCTATGATGCATATTATGGGAGACCGAAGTATTGACCCATCTGCCGAACCAGTTTTTATTAAATCCGCGTGGAAAAAACTCAAATCCAGAATGTCCGTATACATTATAAACAATCTGGAAAAGAAAGAAAAATCCTAAATGAATAATATATAAGGGTATACAGAAAAGAAAGACTATATATATTCCAATTTCTACCAGCGCTTCTAATGGGTGAAAAGCGTAAGCAGCCCAGGGAGATGGATTGACTGATTGATGATGCACGGCGTGAACGTATTTAAAAAGATTTGGGTGGTGCATCAGCCGGTGCGCCCAGTAAAAATAGGCGTCGTGGATAAAAAACATCGGGATAAAAGCAAACCAGAAATAAAAATGACCATATTGATAAGGCGAACTCATCAGTAACGTATGCGCCCGTACGGCCGGATTAAAAATCAGGATGGTCGGTACAAGCGCAAAAATAGCAATAGAAAGGGCTGAATAACCCATTTCTCTTAAATAATCCTGATTTTTGGGAAAATTAGGCTGTATCTTACGAAGTAACGGTTTGGTTTTAAAAAAAATATAAAAGATAATAAATACCAGGCTGGCGGATACGAAATACCTTGTACCGGCATTTTGAAGGATTTTGAAATAAGCGGTCCAATTCATATTATGAGGTTTCTAAAGTAAGGCTACAAAATTACGACTATCAACCTATTTTTTTTCTTAAATCTTTAAAGCGACAAAAACAAAAGATAAGAATAAGATTTATAATCTAATGCGAATAATGGGTTAAAACCAGCAAAAGCGGATAAACACCGATCTGCCTTTTTGACTATCCAATTATAAACCGTTTTGAATAAGGCATTTATGAGGACCCTTTTAGTTCGGCTTCTGCTCAAACTAACTGCTGTCCGAGAGGAGGGTCAGACCTGACTCGCGCATGCAGCATACACGGCTTGAGTGCGGCTTATGTACGGCTTATAGGCGATTCGGGGGCTGACGGACAACAAATGGCTGCCAAGGATAAAGGGGCGTCGGGGCCGGGATTCTCGGGACAAAAGGAGCAGCGCGCCTGTTATATTTGCTTCCGGTTTTTGGGTCTATCGTCCCGGAGCCCTTTTTACACTTTTTCAAACCATTACATACCTATTTAATTTTAATTAAAATAAGCTGGTATAGCCAAAATGAGTTTTAATATTCCTGAAATCTATAGGCTGATTGTCGCGGCTGCCTACCGCAAGACTTACCCCGAAAACCCCGACCGGCGTTTCAAAAGTAATACCTCCGCCATATCCAAACGGGCGGTCAAATATTCGGACCGTTCGCGTAATATTTTCAACGTAAGCTTTATCTGCAAAAACATACAGGTAAGCATTTTTACCAATAATAAAACGATAATCGACGGAACCAACAGCATACCGGGTCGCAAAAATGGACTCTTCGTCAAAACCGCGTAACAGGCGCGATCCGCCAATACGGAATTGTTCGTTCTGAGCGACGGGGACAAGGGTAGACAAGTAAGCACCAGTGAAAGCTAACCGGAATACGCCCCGTTGCATAAAAGGCAGAAACTGTTCGATTTTGCTTTCTAATTTGTATTGATAAGCGCTTTGAACTACCGTATCATACAGCGTTGAAAACTCAAAGGCTTCATCGTTAGGATCTTTTAACTGTACAATAGCGGGATTTTTAAATACCTTCCGGGTTCCTAAAGAACCTCTTAAAAATACGGACGTCCCTCTCCGGGGATTATACAGATAATCGAGTCGACGGCTATTAAATTCCAGACCAAAACTATTTGCGCCGACGTCTAACGTTGCGGGCAATTGCCTAGAACTAATGATCTGATTTTCATTGATCGTCAGGTTGGAAGAAGAAAAATTATTCCAGAATACTTTCAAATAATTGCCTCCGTCGAATAAATAAAGCGCGCCGAGGTCGAAACGGGTTTCTATAAATGTACTGTCCTGCTTATAAATATTAAAACGGACGTCGGCGCCTACAGGCAGGTTAAAAAAATAGGGGTAGGTCAGCCGGACGTCAAGTTTAGGGCTTTGAGGCCGCAATTGTTCCAAAGCGGCGGTGATACGTTCGCCCGCGCCCAGCAGATTTTGAAAATCCGCATTGCCGGTAGCGGTAATATTAAATCGCTGACTACCGTCGGAGCCGGTTGAGGGAGCTACGCCTATTAAAAAATCCCAATGATTGGTTTTTTTGGGGAATAAATAGGTATGGATAAAAGCGTCGGCCCCTCTAAAAGTAACGGTCGCTTTTTTTTGTTCGTCCAGGTAAGAAAGTTCAGAAATACGCCGGCTAATATTTAATATTTTTTGCCGGCTGTAAATGGCGCCTTTCTTTATATCCAAATAATTCTCTAAAAAAGACGGCGCTATTTTGACGGTTCCTCCCTGCATTTCTATACCGGCAATTTTGAAAAAGGCCCCAGGTCTGGCCATTATTTTGGCCGAGATCGAACCGTCGGATATTTGGAAACTATCCAGCCAGACTTGGGCAAATGGATAGCCTTTATTTTCCAGCGATTGTAATAAGCGATCCAGAACCTGATTCGCTTCTTTATAATTAAAAGGGGTATGGTCAAAAATACGATCGACAAACCCGGTTTGGCGCAGCAAATAATTTTCTACATTCCCATTTATCAAATGCAGCCATTGATAGGAGCGTCCAAGATGAATCGCTACTATCCAGGTTTTTTCTTTTATAACGATTGTGTCGACGGATGCTTCTAAAAAAGACTGGCTTTGTAAGGACCCTACAACCGTTCGCAACATTTTTTCAACGGACAGAGAATCTTGTTGCGAAGGGTTAAAATTATTATTTTTATAAAATAGCGCGGTATCTTTTGCATTTTCCGAAATTAAACGGATGTAAATCTGAGCATTACAAAAAGAACTTATAAAAATAAAGCAGACAATTAATACGCGGTTCATTATATTTATAAAATTATTTTCAATGCCGGCTATCAATAAAACCCTATATTCGTTTAATTATTTTGGTTGTATGACAATCTTAGCGAGAAATTCTAATAGTTTCGCTCTGCCCGCACAGAAGAGGAAAGGGCTGTATGTCTTTTTTGTTATTAAAAACAATAGAAAAGAGTCGCTTCCGCAGGTTTATTATTATATTAAGGTTAAACCAGTTTATAAGCGTTCTTTTTAAAGCGGAAATCCATTTTAACGATCAAACGAAGTTCCCCTTGGCCGGTATTTATATACATATCCCTTTCTGCAGGCAAGCGTGTTATTACTGTAATTTTCATTTTTCAACGTCTTTAAGGCGTAAATCAGAAATGACGCGCGCTTTATTGAAAGAGATCAACCTTAGAAAAGATTATTTACAGGGAGAACGTATAGAGACCATTTATTTGGGAGGCGGCACCCCTTCTCTTTTATCCATGGAGGAATTACAATCTATTTTTCAACTCATTCAATCGCTTTTTGAGATCAGCCCGCAGCCCGAAATTACGCTTGAGGCCAACCCCGACGATCTGACGCCGGATTATTTACGCGAACTTTCCTCCACGCCGGTGAACCGTCTTAGTATTGGCGTTCAGTCTTTTGCTGAAGAAGATCTGCGTTTTATGAATCGCGCGCACAATGCGATCGAAGCAAAAGCCTGTATAGAATATGCGCAGGACGCCGGTTTTGATAACCTGAGTATAGACCTGATCTACGGGTCGCCTACTACTTCTGATAAACAATGGAAAAAGAACCTGAAAACAGCTTTTAGATATGATATTCCTCATATTTCCTGCTATTGTCTGACGGTAGAACCAGGCACCGCTTTGCATAATTTTATTGAAAAAGGGGCTTCCAAACCGGTCGACGAAGAACGTGCAGCCACGCAATTTGAAATCATGCTTCAAATGATGCAAAAATATAGTTACGAACATTATGAAATATCTAATTTCGCGCATACCGGAAAATATGCCCTCCATAATACCAATTACTGGAACGGCGTTCCCTACTTAGGTATCGGCCCTTCCGCTCATTCTTTTAACGGAAACGCCAGGCAATATAATATTCCCAACAACGCCCTTTATATGCAATCTATTTTACGGGAGGTCATTCCGGCTACCGTTGAAATTTTGACGGAAGAACAAAAATATAACGAATACATTATGACCTCGCTCCGAACTATTTGGGGTTGCGATCCGCAAAATATACTGACCCGTTTCGGAAAAAAAACGCTTGCTTATTTTAATCAGAAAATTATTCCCTTTGTCAACAATGAAACGGTTGGAACGGATGGAAAAAAATATTTTCTAACGTCTAAAGGGAAATTATTAGCCGATTTTATCGCGGTAGCTTTATTTCTATGAATATAAGCGTCATTTATTTTTCATTTTATTGACCGCTTCTTCCGCCATTCTTCTAAAGTCCGACGTCGAGCAGGAACCTTCTTTTCGAACCAGTTCATTTCCGTTGAAATCTAAAAATATCAGCGTTGGATAGGCGGCTATATTGAAGACGACGCTTAAATTGACGCCGTTTCCTTTCTCAGCGTTTATCTTCATATTCAACATATTTTTGTTGAGATAATCCGCCAGTTCTTCATTGTTAAAGACCGTTTCGTCCATCAACCTGCAAGGCATACACCACGTTGTATAAAAATCCACAAAAACGGGCCTGTTGGCTAGCTTTGCCTGTTCAAGGAGAGGCGTTAGAGAATCCAGGATCGTATAATTTACCAATGTAACGGGTTCTTTCAAAACCACGTCGACCGGATGGGGTTTTGAGACGCCGGCTTCAGTTTTTTTACCGGCAGCCGACGTTCCGCAACTATACAATAGAAAAGCGCAAACATAAAGAAAAAAGAAAAGGACAATTCTCATGTCGGTCGGTTAAAGAATTATGAGGGATGAATGGCGAGCGATATAAGCTGGAGGTTTTGTGAGGGTTTTCTGTCGCATTGAATCAAACGCGTTCCTGGATTTGAGCGTCTCTTTTTTCTATAATTTTTACGTACCGCATCATTACTCCCCATGCCATGAGCGAGCTAATAATAAAGCCAACTTTTCCGTCCAAAAAACCTCCTTTCCAAAAATAGTGTTTACAAAAACGGATAAACGGCTTAACCGCTAAATGATAAGCGGTAATTCTATTGGTAGAAATTTCATAATCTTCAGCCGACCAGGAAGCGTATCGTTGCATTTTATCAACAAAATGATCCAGGTCTTTATAAGTATAATGTTCAAACCGGTTAGCGAGCGTTCCAACGCGGATATTATCGGTTATTATTTCTTCATGAACGCGATTGGCGTTATACCGGCATACGCTCCTGCGAATCAGCCGGATCGTTTTATCGTTTTGCCATCCGCTATATCTAACGGCTTTGTTCATAAAATAATGTTGAAAGCCGATCCAAAAAGCGTCATAAGGCAGAAAAGGCTTTGAAAGGAGTTCGTTGATCTCTGCCATTAATGCTGGCGTGGCGCGTTCGTCGGCGTCCATTAATAATACCCATTCGTTCTTTGCCTGCGGAATAGCCCAATTCTTTTGCTCGCCCGGCCCGGTATAAATTCTTTGCAATGTTTTAGCGCCGCTTTGTTTGGCCAGTTCCAGCGTATTATCGCCGCTAAAGGAATCTACCACTAAAATTTCGTCTGCCCAACGAACGCTGTTTATAGCGCTTAGAATATTTTCCGCTTCGTTAAAAGTCGTAATGAGCGCTGAAACCTTTTGCAAGGGTAATTATTTAATTTCCGGGTTTAAGTATGAAGTATGTTTAATTTAAAGACGCTAACAGGCGAGCCGTCCGAAAGCAATAAAATTTTGATTGTGCTGATCTTCTTTATTATAGGCCATAGGCAAACGCCCCTTTATTGCGTCAACCGCTGTTTTATGGGTTTCATCATTATAAACGAATAGATTCCCTCCGGCTTCTTCTAAAATAATTTGAGGCGCTGCCGTATCCCATTCCATCGTTGGACCGATACGACAATATACATCCGCTTCGCCTTTTGCAATGGACATAAATTTCAGCGCGCTTCCCATCGGGATCAAATCCGGATCTATGAAAATATCCAGCGGCGATTCCGCATTTTTGTTTGAATGCGACCTTGAAACCAAGACCCTAAGACCGGCGTCTGACGATTTGAATGGCGCGCATCTAATTTTGGCAGTCCGACCGTTTTTCATTTTGTACGCACCGACGCCTGCGACCGCCCAAAAACATTCCTTTAAGACCGGAGCATAAACAACGCCTAATATAGGTTTATTTCGATGTATCAAAGCTATATTAATTACAAATTCATCATTTTTTTTAATGAATTCCTTAGTCCCGTCCAAAGGATCAATTAGCCAGTAATATTCATAATTTTTTCTTTCATTATAACTTTTTAAAACGTTTTCTTCTGATATGATGGGTATATTAGGATATAATTTAGTTAGCGAATCGCAAATGATATGATTTGAAGCAATATCGGCTGCCGTTACAGGCGACATATCCGTTTTTGAGCGTACATCCCAATCGTCCAATTGATATATCTTAATGATTTCTTTTGCCGCTTTTCTTGCAATTTTCCGCGCTTCTTTACATAATAAAGTTAAATTCATCTTTTTTTGGCTTCTTGTTTGCAAACATTAAAAGAATGTTATAAAATTGACGCCGTTACCAACTCGTTATTCTCTCATAAGTAATTTTTCTGAAATAATAGCGTCGCCGGCAAAGACAGTAATTCATTTTTTTGACACAAAGATATTAAATCAGGCTCATGAATAAAGTATTAGTTACGGGAGGATGCGGTTATATTGGCAGCCACACTTTAGTCGACCTTATTGAAAATGGTTATGACGCAATCTGCGTTGATAATAATATAAATTCAGATCTTTCCGCGCTGGAAGGCGTGGAAACAATTACCGGCAAAAAAGTTTTGAACTATACGGTCGATCTGTGCGATCTGGAAAAAACCAGGCGCATTTTTATGGAGCACAAAGATATCGTCGGAGTCATTCACTTTGCGGCGCTTAAATCCGTGGGAGAGTCCGTTGAAAGCCCTCTTTCTTATTACCACAATAATTTGAATAGTCTAATTAATATATTATCGGGTTTGGAAGAGTTTGGCGTCGAAAACTTTATTTTCTCTTCTTCCTGCTCTGTATATGGAAACGCAAGATCGCTGCCCGTTACAGAAGAAACGCCGAGGCTCGAAGCGGAAAGCCCGTACGCCCGCACGAAACAAATGGGCGAGGATATTATACGGGATTTTTCGCTAATTCATCCGTTTATACGTTTTATATCGCTGCGATATTTTAATCCGGCAGGCGCGCACGAAAGCGCCCTCATCGGCGAGTCCCCTTCCTCCCCGGCCAATAACCTGGTGCCGGTGATTACGGAAACCGCGATTGGGAAAAGAACCGAAGTAGTGATCTTTGGCGACGATTATCCAACCAGGGACGGCTCCTGCATCCGCGATTTCATCCACGTGATGGATATTGCCGGCGCCCATACCAAAGCGCTGGAATACATTATGTCCAAAAATAATAAAGAAAATTACGAGGTTTTTAACCTCGGAACCGGCGAGGGCGTAACGGTATTAGAAGCGGTCAACGCTTTTGAGGAAACCACGCATAAAAAATTTAAACACCGGGTTGGCCCGCGTCGTCCGGGCGATGTGATCGCTATTTATGCAAACAACGACAAAGCAAAAAGATTACTTAAATGGAACCCGGTTCGGAGCGTGGAAGATATTATGCAAACCGCCTGGGCTTGGGAGAAAAAACGTTCCGGCCTCTATAGTTCTGTAGGCGTTTTAATCGAATAATCATTCCGGGACTATTCATTTTTTTTGTTCCAAGCTATATTTTTTCTCCAGCGTCGCCATATCGTAGACGTCGTACAGCGCATATTCCCAATAGGTCCCGTTCTCCAGGTCCCGCTTTATATCTACGGGGCCAATTCCTTTGGCGTATATTTCCCGGTAGTGAAACGTATGTTCCCAGGAACCGTTTTTATCGTCCCTGAGCGCCTCTTTCACCTCCATAATAATTGCGTCGTACGACTTGTTTTTATAGGAGTAAACTGTGTCTTTCATAAATCTCCGGTTCCTGATCAGGTTGGTATGATGCGCGGCGTCCGACGGATCAGAAAAGGTAATATTGTAAATAAAGACGCCCAGTGAATCCGTCACCTGGAAAGGGAAAACCGCCCCGGCGGCTATAGTTGCATTAACAGATACCGATTTACCGTCGGGAGCTGTTGAATATAAACGTAATTCTTTGAGCGCCATACCGGCGTCTGTTCGTAGCTCTTTGGTTAATTGTTTAGTTTCCATGCGACTGTCATAATAATTTCCGCTTAGCCAAACGGAATCTTTTTGAGCGACCGTTTGATAATACCAATAGTACGGCGCTAAACTATCCGCGCCAACCGGCCGGTATTCGTAAACTTTGCCATTCCGCAATTCATTAATGGGAAGATAATATAACCGGACGTCCCGTTTACCGCTGCACCCTTTATTTAAAAGGATAAACAGGACGCCAAGGACGAGCAGATAAAATTGAAAATTAAAAACCTTCATCCTTTATCGTTGTAAATACTTACCCAAAAATTGTTAACTCCGCTCCCTTGAACGATCTGAATTTTCTGTCTTGACAGCAATTCCAGTAAAGCCAGAAAAGTAGTAACGGCATGAATACGATTTTCTAACATTTTAAAAAGATCTTCAAAAACTACGCGTCCCTTAACTGCCATTTTGAGGAGTATAAAAGCCTGTTGCTCCTGGATGGTATAATTATATTTTATGATACGATGGACGGCCCTGGTTTTTTCAGATTCATATTTAAGCATGATTTTTTGAAATACCTGGTGCAATTTATATAAAGAAACTGATTCCATCTCCTGATCGGCAGAGGCCCGGTCAGCGATTCCGGTTAAACTGAAGGTAATGTTTCCGCGCGGATTTCTTTTAGCGCGTTCTTCTTCTAAATTCCTTAAAGCGTCTAACACGCTTTTATAAGTTTTGTATTCCAAAAGGCGTTCTACCAATTCCGCGCGCGGGTCAATTTCATTACCCGCTTCATCTTTCATTTTCCTCGGTATCAGTATTTTTGCCTTTATCCGCATCAAAGTAGCCGCTACCAGGATAAATTCGCTGGCTAGATCAATGTCCGCAGTTTGTGCCGACCGGATATATTCCAAAAAATCGTTCGTCACACGGGCGATGGGAATATCGTAAATATCCAGTTCGTCCCTTTCTATAAAAAAAAGCAACAGGTCAAAAGGCCCCTCAAAATGGGGAAGTTTTATGCTATAGCCCGTAGACGAACGCTCCATATAAATGGATAAACAGGTTAAAAATAAGGAGTATTAACAGCTATGGAAACAAAAAAATTAACAGAACAAATAAAACAAAGTTTATTATACCTATTTTGGCCGCTGTTTAAAATCTATTTTGTTCATTTAAATCGTAAAATTAGCCGCCATTGGATTCAACCTCTGCGACTCGACCCGGAAAATTATATTTAATCCCTACCCCGCTTTCCGAAAACGGGCTGCATACCATCCCGCCTTATGTTGTTCAAATTATTCACGCTTTAAGATATTTTATTGTCGAGCGCGCGAAAACCGCGCGCCATTTTATTAAATCTACCAATCCCCCCTACCCTATTTCAGCGGTCGAAATTGTTGAGTTGAACGAACATACTTTGCCCCACGAATTACGCGATTTGCTAACGCCAGTTTTGAGCGGCGCCGACGCCGGTCTTGCTTCCGAGGCAGGTTGTCCGGGGGTAGCCGATCCCGGCGCGGCTTTGGTTGCCTTGGCGCACCAACTAAAAATCGAAATTGTTCCTTTAGTCGGCCCCTCCTCAATTTTGCTGGCGCTGATGGCGTCCGGGTTAAACGGCCAGCAGTTTTGTTTCCTGGGTTATCTGTCCGCAAAAAAAGACGAGTTAGACAAAGAACTTAAAAAACTTGAACAGGCGGCCAGGAAATCCGGACAAACTCAGATATTTATAGAAACCCCTTACCGGAATCATTTTATGGCCCAGCAGATCTTTCAAACGCTTGCTTCCGATACTTTGTTATGTATAGCAGTCGACCTTACAGCGCCGGCAGAGAGCGTTCAGACAAAATCTATCATACAGTGGAAAAAGTCGCCGCTTCCTGATATTAACAAACATCCGGCTATTTTCCTGGTCGGATTTGAAAAGCGCGGCCCCGGTAAACCCGGAAACGAATAGGGGTCAGTTTTTAATGACTCCTTTCAAAAAAGGCACAAACCGGCATTGGTCCAACGATTCTTCTTCAAAATTTTGCGCGCCGACGCGCGTTATCCGGCGCATAGTTTGCATACCCGGTTCCGCTCCAACTGGTATCACCATCACGCCGCCAATTTTCAACTGTTTACAGAGGGCGTCAGGGATTTCAGTAGCGCCGGCAGTAGCCAGTATCTTATCAAAAGGCGCAAATTCCGGCAATCCTAAGGACCCGTCGCCAAAAAAAACCTTTACGCCTCCAAAACCCAGTTGATGCAACAATTTTTTGGTCCGCTTATAAAGCGTCTCTTGGCGCTCAATAGTATAGACCCGCGCGCCCAACAAGGATAGAATAGCCGACTGATAGCCCGATCCGGTTCCTATTTCTAAAATATGATCTCTTTTTTGGACGCCCAATAAACTGGTTTGATAGGCGACCGTATATGGTTGGGAAATTGTCTGGTCATTTCCGATGGGAAAAGCTTTATCCACATAAGCCCATTCTTCAAAGGCTTTATCCAAAAAATAATGGCGTGGCAAAGCGTTCATGGCGTCCAGTATGCGTTCGTCGGTCACGCCGCGCGCTTGTAGGTCTTCAAGCAATTGACGCCGCAACCCTTTATGTCTATAAGTATCTTCCAAAAAATGAACAGGTGAAAAATGAGCGTCCGTAGAATTGGAACGCCTGCAAATGTAAACATTATTTCAATCATTAAGACGACCGAAAATAAAACTGGATTTATGATAATTAAAAACATCCATTTTATCATTATTTAATCAGGAATTCCCGGTCACATTTTTACGGTTAATTGTTCAATTTTAATATCTGCATGCCGGTATTATTTTTAATGATTGCACTTGCAAACAAACTCCTGATAATTAAAAAATTTCACTAAATAACATATTTATTATTTTAAATTAAATATTTTTAACTTTCCAATTTACAGTTTTACAATGTATTAGGCCTACAATAATTCCTATTATAATATTATTAACATGTCTAAAAACGATTATAAACCTATATTTTCCGAACATTAACTTTGATAATGTCGTATCTTTAAGAAATAAAAAATTCAAATCATGCCTATGGAACATTTCAAATTTAACCCTGCTACCTGTTTAACCGACCTTGTTCAAGAGTACGAGGCGCTTTTGCTCAACGGAACGGCGTCTTTATATAAGGAAACGGAATTTTTGCGACTGCTGGAATACTATGAAATTAACAGGAAGGGGTTCCATTTGCTTCAAGTATTAGATGCGGCGATCAGTCAACACTGTTTCTCTAAAATCTTTTATATCCGGAAGGTTCAAATTCTACTAAATAAAAATATGATTACTGAAGCGCTTGTCACACTTGACGACGCTGAAATTTTTATTCCTAATGAGATCGACTTCCGGCTTTTACGCGCCGAGGCGCTAACGCTGATCGGCGAATCTGAACAGGCTTTGCTGTTACTGAAAGAAAGCAGGCAATTTGCTAACGCGCGGGAGAAAGCCGACATTTATTTTTCCGAATCTGTAGTCTATGAAAACCTTCGCCAATATAAATTAATGTTCAGCGCGCTCCGTAGGGCGCTTTTAACAAATTCAAAACATGTGAAGGCGGCGGAAAAAATGCTTTGGGCGGTCGAATATACGCAGCTTTTCCAGGAAAGTATTCAATTTCACACGCGCCTGACCGACGACGACCCGTTCAACGCATGGGGATGGTTTAACTTAGGCTACGCTTATAAAAGCGTCGGAAAATGGGAGGAAGCCGTCGAGGCTTACGAGTTTGCCATTGTGGTCGACGAGCGTTTTGAATTGGCGTACCGCGAACTTTCGGACGTATTCGTAGAATGCGCCAGATACGTGGAAGCTATCCACCTGAATGACGCCAGTATGCACTTTTTTGCGGCTAACGCGGACGTTTTCAATCAAATTGGTTTTTGTTACGAACAGCAGGGTAAAATGCCCGCCGCCCTTGCTTTTTACGACCAAGCGCTGGAGCTAAACCCTGACTGTGAAGAAACGCTTTTTCGTCTCGGCAGGTGTTGCGCCCGTTTAAGCCAGTGGGCAAAAGCCGTTTCTTTTTTTAAAGAGGCGATTAAACGCGATAAACGCCGGGAAGATTTTTATGGCGCCTTAGGCGAAGTATATTTTCAGACAGAACATTACCGGGAAGCGCTATTTAATTTCAGAAAAGCGGTGGATTCGGCGCCCGATGAAACAAAATATTGGGTTCTTTTTGTTAATGCCCTGATCCACACGCGCGCTTATCCGACGGCTATTTCTGTTATTGACGAAGCTGAACAATATACCGACAGCATTGATCTGAAGTATTGCCGGATTGCCTGCCTGCTGTTAGCTGGAAAAGAGCGCCAGGGCCTCTATTTATTGGAAGAAGCGCTGGAAGACGATTTTGAAAAGCATACTGCTTTATTTCATTGTCGCCCCGAACTCGTTTTCCATGAAAAAATGAAAAAAGTGATCGAAGTCAAACAAAAACAAAGAGAACTTTAACCCAGACTAACCTTTTTACCCGTTCGGGCCGACTGATAAATGGCTTCCATTATAATTGTGTCTTTTAAACCTTCCTCTCCGGAGATGTGGGCAGGCAGGCGTTTATTATCTAAAATATCTTTGCCAATTCCATCTAATTGAGCGGCCTGTTGATTAATAACCGGGAAATTTAACTCGCCTTTACTGGTTCGTCCCTTGAAAGGTCCGTAACTTACGGCGGGGCTAAGTTCAAATAATCCGTGGTCGGCGGAAGCAAAAAAACGGTCGATCGAGCAATTATAGGTACTGGAAGAATTAGCTACCGCTCCGCCCGGGAAATCCATTTGCCAAGTAATTGATTCTTCCACTTCCGAAAACAAGGTTGGATTTGTGACCGGCCCAAACTGCGCCGTTACGGCAACCGGTTCTTCGCCCAGCACGTACCGGGCCGCCTGCACGCAATAAATTCCGACATTTACTAACGGACCGCCTCCCGACAAGGCTTTATGTAAACGCCACTCTTTCGGGTCGCCGGCTTTATATCCCAGCGAAACTTCTATCAGCCGCACCGGTCCGAAGACCTTCTCCTGACCCAGCCTTTTCATTTCCAAATTGTAAGGTTCATAATGCAGCCGGTAACCGACTGCCAGTTGAACTTTTGCGTTTTTGCAGGCGTCAATCATTTCCCTGCATTCCTGCGCGTTCATTGCCATCGGTTTTTCAACAATCACATGCTTACCCGCTTTAGCCGCCCTGATTGTAAAATCTTTGTGCATGGAGTTGGGCAGAACAACGTACACGACGTCTATCGCTTTATTATGGATAATCTCGTCAAAGTTCTGGTAATTATAAATGTTTTTCTCTGGTATATCATATTTTTTCTTCCAGGATTCCGCTTTAGCGGGCGTTCCGGTGATAATCCCCGCGAGCCGGCAATAGGTAGAAGCCTCCAAACCGCGCGCCAAATATCCTGCATATACCCCCAAACCGCAAAGGGCGACATTGAGTTTTTGCCCGTCGAAGGGACGACCGGATTTTGTGGAGAAAGCGCCGGATAAAGGAAATGCCGAAGCAATGGCCGTTGCGCCCGCTCCGACGCCAATTTTTTCTAAGAATAAACGACGGGATAAAGGGGTCATTTTGATTTGTCAAGTATTGTTAAAAAGTTACGGCAAAAAATTGTTTCTTTCGCCTGACGGTTACAAAATTATATTAAATTTACTCTTCATTCTGATTTCTTAGATTTTTAATTCAAATTTAACAGAGATGAACGTCAAACTGACTCTACTATTTCTATTGGCTCTAAAGCTGAATTTTTCTTTTGCTCAAAAGGATTATTTTCCGGATGCAGATTGGCAGTTGAAGAAGGCGGGCGAAGCGGGCATGAATGCCGCTTTGCTGGATTCTGCGGTGAGTTTTGCTATTCATAATGAAAATCCGGTCGATACCGATCTCCGCATCGCTAATTTAAAAGCTTATTCGCGCGAACCCAATTACCGGCTCCTGGGACCGACAAAAACACGCGGAAGGTCGGCAGGCGTCATTTTACGGCACGGGTTTATCGTAGCCCAATGGGGAGACGTAAACCGCGTCGATATGACTTTCAGCGTAACGAAAAGTTTTGTTTCCACCCTTGCAGGTTTGGCCATTGACGCTAAACTAATTCGCAACATAGACGATAAAGTAAATATGTATGAATGGGACGATAAGTTTGAAGGCGAACATAACTCGAAAATTACCTGGCGGCATTTACTGACTCAAAGTTCGGACTGGTCGGGCTGTCTGTTTGAGACCTGCGACTGGGCGGACCGACCTCCAAAAACAGGCGGTATCGACGACTGGAAAAACCGTAAACTAAACGAGCCCGGGGCAAAATTTGAATACAACGATACCCGCGTAAACCTGACTGCCTACGCTTTATTGCAGGTCTGGAGGAAACCGCTGCCAATGGTCCTGAAAGAAAAGATCATGGATCCAATTGGAGCCTCCACAACCTGGCGCTGGTATGGCTACGACAATTCTTTTGTAAACATGGACGGTCTCATGATGCAATCCGTGAGCGGCGGCGGCCATTTTGGCGGCGGACTGTTCATCAGCGCGCTGGATATGTCGCGCTTAGGCTTGTTATTCCTAAGAAAAGGCAAATGGCAAAACCAGCGGCTGCTTTCTGAAAATTGGACCGAGGCCGTTCATGCAGGTTCCGCAGCCAACAAAGCGTACGGCTTAATGTGGTGGACAAACCAAGATAAAACATTTCCGACGCTCTCTACGGATATTTATTACGCGAACGGTTTTGGCGGCAATTACATCGTCGTCGATAACGCGCACGACTTGGTCATCGTAACCCGGTGGCTGGATTCCAATAAACTGGGCGATTTTTTGAAGCTGGCTATTGGGGCAATAGAGGATAAAAAGTAATGGATAAACTTTTAAAACAAACAAAGTCAATTAAAGGCCATGAAATTACCTCTATACGCTTGGTTCATCCTTTACCCCGTCATTATTTTTGGCCAGACTCCCGTTGAAAACTATCCGGTCGACTCCGCATCAGTTACGCATACCGGCGTACCCCAGGGAGAAATATTACATTTTACTTTTGACGGCTCAAAGATATTTCCGGGAACTTACCGCGAATACTGGGTTTATGTGCCTTTCCAATATAAGCCTTCCAAACCTGCCTGCGTATATATTGGCCAGGACGGCGTACAGTTCAAAGCGCCGGTCGTTTTTAATAACCTGATCAATAGCCAGGAAATGCCGGTTACTATCGGCGTTTTTATAGCTCCCGGCCGCGTTCGCGCTGCTAATGATTCTGCGGCGCTCGACCGCTTTAACCGTAGTTTTGAATACGACGGGCTAGGCGACGCGTACGCCCGTTTTTTACTGGAAGAATTATTACCCGAGGTAGAAAAACAAAAAACGACCGACGGACGGGCGATCGTCTTCTCCAAAAACGGAAATGACCGGGCCATCGGCGGTTCCAGCAGTGGCGCTGTTTGCGCATTCACGGCTGCATGGGAACGCCCCGCCGAATTTTCGCGGGTATTTAGCTCTATTGGCACTTACGTCAACCTGCGCGGGGGCGCCCGCTATCCTTCGCTGATCCGAAAATATGAGCCGAAACCTCTTCGAATATTTTTACAGGACGGTTCCAACGACCTGAATATTTACGCCGGCAATTGGTTTTTAGCTAACCAGGATATGGAAAGCGCGCTAAGTTTTGCCGGTTATGAAGTTGCGCGCGTCTGGGGTGAAGGCGGTCACAACGGAAACCACGCTGCCGCTATTTTTCCGCAGGCAATGCGTTGGCTTTGGAAAGATTATCCAAAACGTGTCGCTATCGGCATTTCTAAAAATCCTTTTCTAAACGATATCCTGGCGCTGGGGAAAAGTTGGGAGCCGGTCGGAGGCATATATGCCGGGATCGTTCCTCTTGAAACCGATACGAAGGGAAACGTTTATTTTACGGATGTAAAAAATGGTAAATCTTATCTGTCAGATACAAGCGGCATAGTCCGTTTACTAAAAACAAATGTTACAAAAAGTGTTTATAGAAATGCTCAAAAGAAGAAATCAAGAACTAAACTGGGGTTCGATAAAAGTGGAAACAGGTGCGCGATCCATGCTAAAGCAAACTTTTATGTGCAGGCGCCTCAAACCTTAGGAGGCTACTATGCGACCGGAAAAGATCATACGCCTGAAGTTGGAAAAATATTTTACGTTAACTCAAAAGCGGAAAAGACGCTCGTTGACAAAGGGCTGAAAAATCCGAACGGACTCGCTTTAACGCCCGACCAAACCCAATTATATGTAACGGAATCGAACTCGCACTGGGTCTGGATTTATAATATTCAGCCTGACGGAAAGCTGGTCAACAAGCAGCAGTACGGATGGCTGCACTCGCCGGATACCTCTGAAAATGCGCAGCCAGGCGCTTTACAGTGCGATCGCGACGGCCGCGTTTATGTAGCCACTAATATGGGCGTCCAGATATTAGACCAGGTTGGCCGTGTAAACGCTATTCTGCCTTTGCCGGTAACCCAGGGCCAGGTAACGGGTTTGTGCTTTGGCGGGTCTGATTTTAGCGAGATTTATGTAACCTGCAATAACCAGATCTTTCGCAGGAAAATGAAAGTTAGAGGGGCTAATGCCTTTGATAAACCTCTGAAACCGGCTAAGCCGAAGTTATAAGTATTTTGACAAAACTTATAATGTCTCCTTCCAAATCCTGAACGTCGCCTCATTTAGATTTTCTATAATATTTACCCTACATTTTTTCCGGCATGTCAATCCCTAACAGACCCATTCCATGCTCCAAAACTTTGCCGGTCGTTTGAGAAAGTTGTAAACGGAATATCCTTGCGTCTGTCGTTTCTGCATTGAAAATGCTCAGGTCGTGCCAGAATTTATTATAAGATTTGGCCAGTTCGTAACAAAAATTAGCAATAATAGAAGGATCGTAAGCGGCGGCGGCTTCTTCGATCAGTTTTGGATATTGATAAATCAACTGAAGCAAGTCGCGCTCCTGCTTTTGCAGGGCATAATCGACAATCTCCTTGTCGACGTCCAACCCGTCTTTCGCAGCCTGCTGAACGACGCCGCGAATCCTGACAAACGGATATTGAATATAAGGCCCTGTGTTTCCCTGCAATGCGACGGACTCTTTTGGGTCAAAGACCATTTTTTTCTGCGGCGTTACTTTAATCATTTGATATTTCAAGGCGCCCATCCCAATATTTCGGGTAATAGCGGCTCTTCTTTCTTCAGAAAGGCTTTCAATTTCTCCGCGGGATTTGGTTTCTTCCCCTGCCTCTGCAATCACTTCTTCCATCAGATCGTCGGCGTCCACGACGGTCCCCTCCCTTGATTTCATTTTGCCGGACGGCAGTTCTACCATTCCGTAGGATAAATGAAATAGACCGTCAGCATAGGGTTCTCCTAATCTTTTCAGGATGGCGAACAATACCTGGAAGTGATAGTTTTGTTCGTCGGCTACTACATACGCCACTCTTTTAGCGCCGTATTGCTCGTCGCGCAAGTGCGCCATGCCAATATCCTGTGTGATATAAACAGAAGTCCCGTCGGAACGCAGGACAACTTTATGATCCAGTTTTTCAGCGGTCAGGTCGATCCATACGGACTGATCGGGCTTTTGATAAAAAACGCCTCTTTTTAGGCCGTCCATAATCAGGTTTTTACCAAGGCTGTAAGTATCCGATTCATAATATTTATGATCAAATGAAACCCCGAGCGCTTCGTAGGTTTTATCAAATCCTTCATATACCCAGCCGTTCATGGTTTTCCATAAACCCAGGGTTTCCGGCTCGCCGGCTTCCCATTTTAACAAAAGCTCGCGCGCCTGCGCACCCAGAAGGCTATATTCATTGAAATAAGTATTTTTATATTCCTTAAAAAAAGGGTCTTCCGGTAATTCTTTATTTTTTTTATGCTCAAAGACGCCGGCTCCAATATTCGTTTTCTGCCATTCTTTATATTCTGTTTGAAACTTTTGCTCAAACATCACGTAGTAATCGCCGACAAAATGATCTCCTTTAATATGTTCAGATACGGGCGTCTTCCCCGATCCAAACAATTTCCAGGCAAGCATACTTTTACAGATAGCAATACCCCGATCGTTGACCACTTTTGTTTTAATAACTTCATAGCCGGCGGCCTCCAAAATTTTAGCGCAGGACCAACCTAACAGGATATTGCGAATATGTCCCAGGTGTAAAGGTTTGTTGGTATTTGGCGACGAAAATTCGATCATTACCTTCTCACCGTTTGGGCGCTCCTGCCCGTAAACAGGCGTCTTCAATGCCTTATAAAGAAACCGCACCCAGAAAGCGTCTTTCAGCGTAATATTCAGAAAACCCTGGATAACGGAAAAAGACGCCGCGTCGGGTAGCCCGGTTATCAGACGCTCCCCTATTTCGGCGGCTGTTTGCGGCGGCGATTTTTTAGCGGATTTGACGAACGGGAAAATCATCACGGTATAATCGCCTTCAAATTCTTTTCGGGTCGCGCTGCAAATAACGGCTTCAGGGTCAACCGCGACGCCGTATAGAGAGTGAACGACTTCTGCGGTTTTTTTCTGTATGTCTGAAATGATATCGTTCATAAGTATAGTTCTTTTTTTTATACGGAAAATGGAGGCGCAAAGGTAGGCATTTCAGCCCAAAATCGTCCTTTTCTATCTGGGCTTGCCAGATATCAAGGATGAATTCCCAGAATGGCTTATTCCCGCTTCTAAACGATTTATTTTATGAATCGACTCGCGGCGCTTATCTTTGCGGATTCAGCGACGTTTAGAATATTGTTTGTATGCAACCCATTATTATCGACGGCCTGCAACTGGCCAAAACCATAAAAACAGAAATTGAGCGGGAAGTCAACGCCATCCTGGAAAAGAACGGTAAAAGGCCGCATCTGGCTGCCGTATTGATCGGCGAAAATCCTGCAAGCGAGGCCTATGTCGGCAATAAAGTTCGCTCCTGCGAACAGGTAGGTTTCCGGTCTACGCTGATCCGGCGCGAGGCTTCCATATCCGAATACGAACTTTTGGATATTGTGCGCCGTCTGAACGAAGACCCGGAGATCGACGGTTTTATTGTTCAACTGCCTTTGCCGAAACACATCGACGAAATAAAAATCACGTTAGCCATCGATCCTAAAAAAGACGTGGACGGATTTCATCCGATCAATTTTGGGAAAATGGCGCAGGGAATACCCGCTTTTTTGCCAGCGACGCCTTATGGCGTGCTGCAAATGCTCCAAAGATACGAGATCCCGACGGAGGGTAAAGATTGCGTTATCGTCGGAAGGAGCAATATTGTAGGAACTCCGCTAAGTATTTTGTTATCGCGCAAAGGGTACGATTGCACGGTCACGTTGGCGCACAGCAAAACCCGCAACCTGACCCAAGTCTGCAAAAGAGCCGATATTCTAATCGCCGCTATTGGCTCCCCTCATTTTATTAAAGGTGATATGGTCAAAGATGGCGCGGTCGTGATCGACGTTGGTATGAACCGGATTGAAGACCCCGCCGCAAAAAAAGGTTTCCGATTGATCGGAGACGTGGATTTTGCGGCTGCGTCGGCGCGCGCTTCTTATATAACGCCGGTTCCCGGCGGCGTAGGGCCGATGACCGTGGTTTCTTTACTAATGAATACCTTGCAGGCAGGCAAATTTTCTTAGTTAGTTCCGAAATTCGGTCGGCAATTAAATAACAAAATTTAATAAAGGCGTTTTTCAATCTTAATAATGGGAAATTTTCAGGCGGTTAAAAGTTATTGAGCGTGTAATTTTCTAATCTTAATAAAATCGGTCGGCAAATGCAGGGTTTGCAATTCGCGAATAATTTTTTGCGCTTTGACGTTAGCGGCTTTCTGGTCGTTGTACATAAACTCATAATATACCGCGTAACCGGATTCGGCGTTGGCAGAACATTTAAGCGAAATGCAGTTGGCAATCAGACCGTATTGTTTTAATTGATTGATCCGGTCGCGGGCCTGTTCAAACGTATTGCATAACCAATCCTGGACGATGAATTTTGTATCCCGGATATCGGCGCGGGCGCAATCGTACGAAGCATATCCTTCGTTGGTATATACATATAAACCGACCTCGACTTTTGCGTTGCCGGTATAGACGTCGACGTTCGAGGCTCCATTTGAATTATAGGCAGGCGCATTCTCATGGTCCGATAAATCTTCATTGATCTCTGCTTTCATGTTTTTAGCCTTTTGAGTCAGGCTATCCTGAAGCGCGCGCTCGTTGGCGTACCGTATTGGGCGGCCCGCCAC
>JBBRMZ010000042.1:0-25732 GCA_038230555.1 Chitinophagales bacterium | reverse complement strand
TAAAAGTGTTCAGGATACTAACGGCTAAATACAGAAACCGGCGCAAACGATTTGGATTGAGGTTTAACCTGATTGCCGGTATTTATAACCACGAAATTCAATTAAAAATAACCGAATAAATACTTTCGCAAGAAGTCTATTGTATTGGCTGGCCCTCAGTTTTATACAGTCCGGCAACATTTATTATGTAACGGTGATCTTTAATCTCGAGAAGAGCAACGCCTCTCTCTTTAGCGCAATCAGTTTCCTAGGCAGTTTCGCATTATTTGCGCCCATTGGCAAGCTCATTAAGAAGTATGGAGATAAAAAAGTAATGAGTTCGGCGTACATCGTCTTCAGCGCAATTTTTGCTTTTGCGCTCTTACCGCTGCCGGGCAAATTGGTTTTTTGGGTTATTTCGATCGCCGCCGCTTATCCGCTGGCTTGTTTTTCCATTCAAACCTATAGTGTCGTTACCTATATTATTTACGCGCATGAAAAGAAGACCGGAAAGCGGCAGGCGGGTATGTTCTACGCCGTCAGCGCGTTCGTCACCAAAGTCGGAATCAGTCTGGCCAACCTCGTTTTCCCTTCTTTGCTCCTGTTCGGAAAAAGCGTCGAACACCCGCTCGGCGTTCAGTTGAGTCTCGCCGTCGCCATGGTCTTTTGCCTCGCCGGCTACTTTGTTTTTAAGGGATATAGGGAAGAGGTATGAGTTATTTTGATATTTAATACAATTTTCACTATGAGTAAACAATTATTTATTTCCTCCATTCATGACAAACTATTTAAGGCAGTCTTCGGGAACGAACAAACTGTCGTCGACTTCCTGACCCATTTCGCTTCCGTCGAACTGGCGCAAATGATTAGTTTAAAAGATTTGACGCTTGATCCCACCAATTACATTTCCGACGCGCTGGCCGAATCCTTTTCTGACGTTGTTTATAGAACCGTATGGATTGATTCGCCGACGCCGGTAGCGGTCGCCCTACTGTTTGAACATAAAAGCGCCCCCGATCTCCATATTTACGAACAACTTCTCAATTATATGCTTGCAATCTGGGCTAAAGACCGCGAAGAAAAACGATCGCTCACGCACATTATTCCTATTGTTATTTACCAGGGAAAAACACGCTGGGTGAAAAACCCTTTTCCCGCATATTTTGAAGCCTTGACCGCAGTAAAGGAACTCTTTATTCCAAAATTTGATTATATCCTTGTATCCGTTTTTGATATGCCGGATGAAAAAATTTTACCGATAAGCGGTTCTTCTATTTTAGGCGCTTATATGTTGATCTTAAAGAAGTCGGGCGACTTAAATTATATTTTGAATCATGTGACTCAATTTTTTAGATTCAGGGAAAATAATCCGGAAAGACAGGGAATTTTAAATAAATTTGTAGAGTATTTATATAGAGTGGCTCCGATGAAAGTGTCGGATTTAACCCGATTATTGCAACTAAAATTATCGCCGACTATGCAGCAGCATGTATTAAATGATTTTGAATCTTTTACCCTCGAACTGGAAGCCAGAGGAGAAGCCAGAGGAGAAGCCAGAGGAGAAGCCAGAGGAGAAGCCAGAGGAGAAGCCAGAGGCAAAGCAGAACTCACCCGTTTAGGGGTGGAACGCCTTTTATTAAAAAAGAAATTGACGGAAGAAGAAATTGCAGAAACGTTTGACGTCGACGTTGCGTTGGTTCGCTCTATCAAAGAAACGCTGTTGCAAAGCGGAAAATTAGGATAGCAAACTGCTGCGCACTGAATTAGCAGTCGCTGGAAGCCGTCGGAAAATTTTCGGCGACGGCATATATTCTTTTTTAATCTATGGCCTACTTTTATAGAATTGTTTTTTGCGTAGCATCCAGTATTTTCCTTGCGTCCGCCAAAGTCGGCGCCTGGGCGTAGACGCGTAGCACCGGTTCCGTTCCGGACGGACGCATCATGACCCACTCCGTATCGCTGAGGTTAAATTTCCAGCCGTCAATATCTTCGACCGATTGGACGCGGTAATTTCCAAAAGATGCATATTCCCTCTTTTTACACATAGCGATGATCGACTGCTTTTTCTCTTCCGTCAGGTGAAGATCGTCGCGGTCGGATGCAAACGGGCCGACAATATCATACACTTCCTGGATCAACTGTTTGAGCGATTTGCCGGTCGACGCCATGAATTCCGCAACGACTAACCCGATCCAGATACCGTCCCGTTCCGGGATATGTCCCTTTACGGCCAGGCCACCGGATTCTTCGCCGCCTACCAGGACGTCCTTATGCGTCATAATTTCGGCGATATACTTGAACCCGATTTTAGTTACTTCATAGGGCACGCCGAATTTTTCGGCCATCAATTTCATTTTATCCGTGACGGAGAAAGTGATAACGACCTCGCCTGTCTCTTTTTTATATTTGTGCAAATACAAGAGGAGTAGTAATAGTATATGATGCGAATCCACAAAATTTCCGTCCGCGTCGTACAAGCCGATGCGGTCCGCGTCGCCGTCGGTCGCTATGCCTAAAGCTATTTTCGGATTGTCCTTAATCAGTCGAGACAAGCCCGACAGATTTCGGTGGATCGGTTCGGGCGCCTGGCCGTGCATGCCGGGATTTTCGTCGCAATGCAAAAAGTAAGCGTCCGGCAGGATTCTGCGCATTGCATTCTGCCCGGCGCCGTACATCGCGTCGTAAGCGATCTGCAGGCCGGAATTTTTAATCATCGGCAGATCAAAATGGGTTTTTACCTGCTCGACATACATGGCTTCCAGTTCAATATATTCCAGCAGTCCCTGATTTTTAAGGTCTTTTAAGGCAGGCAATACGGTCAAAGTTGATTCATCGGGGATTAATTTTTCCACGCCCTCAATTTGCGACGGCAGCGCCGGACCGCCGAAATGCGACTTCAATTTAAATCCGTTATAGGTCGGCGGATTATGGCTGGCGGTAATCACGATTCCCATATCAGATTGCGTTTTTACCACGCCCAGCGAAACCATGGGCGTAGAAACAAAAGAAGGGCTTAATAAGGATTTGACGCCAAAAGCGCCCATCACCCGCGCGGTCGATTCGGCAAATAGTTTGCCGCCGAACCGGCAGTCGTAACCGATGACGACCTGCCTGCCTTGATGTTGTTTTAAATAAAGCGCCGTCGCTTCTGCCACCCGCAGCACATTGTCCACGGTGTAATCGTCGGCGATAATCGCGCGCCAACCGTCCGTTCCGAATTTAATAGGTTTTGTGGTCATAAAAACGCTGTTTGAAAGAGTTGTTTAAAAGTAGGCCTTAAAGAAATTAAAACGCAATATAAACCGGACGCCATTCCGGACACCCTCAGTCGACGGACGGCACCAAAGATACAGGCGCTTTTTATGGCATTCAACAAAAAGAAGCTAAAATTTTAAAAACGCATAGTAAGGCAGTCAGGAAATTAACTTGATTATTTTAATTGACAATATATTCTTCCTTTTAATACAAACAATATCCGGGGAAGCGTTACTTTTGCTCTCATTACAGCCATTAAAAAGGTAAAGAGTCAGGTATGGGGACTGAAAATAACTCTGAGGAGCAATTTGAAATTCATCGTAAATTTCGGGAACAGACCGTCGTGCGCCTGATGCGTCAGATCAGCCGCTATATGTATCAGGAGATCGACCGCCGCATGCAGTTGCGCGGTCATACGGGACTGAGCGCCCGCCATTTTCAGGTATTTGAATACCTTGATCTACAGGGAAGCAACATTACTCAACTCGCTCAGCGGGCCGGCATAACTAAACAGGCAATGAGCAAACTGGTGCAACAGATCGTCGAAGTAGGTTATATCGAAGTCCACCATAAACCCAACGATTTTCGTTCTTATGATCTGCACCTGACCAAAAGCGGGTTTAAATTTTTGGAAGACGCGCGCGAAGAGGTCATTAAGACCCGCGCCCTCATTTCCGGTATCATTGACGCCGACGAATATCGCCGGTTCACGGAAACGCTCACCAAAATTTTGCATTACTTCGAGCAAAAATCGGAGAACGAACCGGTAGAATAAGTAATACCCTTCTTTTTTAAATTTTTAGAATGCTGATTCTACCGGGCTCAGTCAGCTCTCTGTGACTATATTACAACAATATATATTTATTTATTTTTTAATATTTGAGCATTTTTATAAAAATTAGTTATAAGTTTCTTAATTTTGTGACGGCTTAAATAACAACCATCTTTCAAATGGTTTTCTTAACCCCTTCTCAACCTAAGGCTTGAAACCCCAAAATCAATAACCGGATTACCGGACTGAAACGCTATTAATTATTTCTTCTTTGTTTCCATTGCCTATTTATCAAATAAGCGCAAACATAGTTCCCTGATGGCTAATTACCTTCTTATGCTCTTTATTATCCCTGGCGTTCTGGGATTTGTGACCACGCTTTCCTGTAAAGCGGATAAAAAGAATACTTTAAAGGACTCCGACAAAAAATCCATTAACGTTAAAAATATTCATATTTCCGGGGAAAAGAAAAATTAAAATTTAAAGGCGTTGGAGAAAAATCGGCGCTTTCATATAGTACATTGCTATAAAATGCCCTGCGTCGGAGAATAATAATTAAACAATATATATCCCTTTATACCGCTTATTTCTCCTTCCGACTCTGCTTTTGACGCTCTAAACCGGAACGCCCCGTATTTTCCTCTCTGTATTTCCATAATTTTACCTTTATTTGCAAAACCAAGCGCGGAAAAGAAATTATTCTTTAACCAGCCACATTTATCATTCATTTTTTATCATTTTCAGGATGACCACCCGCCATCGCTTTAAAAAAATATTGGTCGCCAACCGCGGCGAAATTGCCATTCGCGTACTGAGAGCGGCGTCAGAATTAAAATTGCGCACCGTTTCCGTATATACCTACGAAGACCGGTACTCGCTACATCGCTATAAATCGGACGAAGCCTACCAGATCGGCAAAAACGACGAACCGTTGCGGCCCTATCTCGATGTTGAAGAAATTATCCGGATCGCGAAAAAATATGAAGTAGAGGCTATCCACCCGGGTTACGGTTTCCTGTCCGAAAATGTGCGTTTCGCCCGGCGTTGCCGCGAGGAAGGAATTATTTTTATCGGCCCCTCTCCCGAAGTGATGGAAAAGTTGGGCGATAAAGTCGCCGCCAAGGTCATCGCCGCTGAAATCGACGTACCGATGATCCCCGACAGCCATATCTCCCTGGATTCCGCAGAAGTCGCGCTGTCCGAAGCCCGGCGTATTGGTTTCCCGGTAATGGTTAAAGCGGCTTCCGGCGGCGGGGGTCGCGGTATGCGCGTTGTCCGGAAAGAAGAAGACCTGGTTGCGCTTTATTCGGAAGCGCGCGGCGAAGCCAAAAACGCTTTCGGAGACGATACTGTTTTTCTGGAAAAATTTATCGAACACCCCAAGCACATTGAAGTTCAGCTTTTGGGCGATAACTACGGCGCGCTCGTCCACTTATTTGAGCGCGACTGTTCCGTACAGCGCCGTTTCCAAAAAGTAGTCGAAATAGCGCCCAGCCTGACTTTGAGCCAGGAAACTAAAAATAAACTCTACGAATACGCCCTCCGCATCGGTAATTCCGTCGGCTATTCCAATGCAGGCACAGTCGAGTTTCTTGTAGACCGTTCGGAAAATATTTTCTTCATTGAGGTTAATCCCCGTATCCAGGTCGAACACACGATTACGGAAGAAATCACCGGGATAGATCTCGTCCGTTCCCAGATCCTCGTCGCGATGGGTTACGAATTATCCCATCCGACGCTCAATATCGGCAAACAGGAGGATATAGAAATTTCCGGTTTCGCCATCCAGTGTCGCATCACCACCGAAGACCCCGCCGAAGGCTTCAAACCCGATTACGGCGCGCTGATCGCTTATCGCAGCGCGGGCGGTTTCGGCATCCGCCTCGACGCGGGCAGCGCGTACGCGGGCGCGCAGATATCGCCGTTTTTTGACTCCATGCTCGTTAAAATGACGGGATGGGGCCGGACGCTCCCCGGAGCCGCCGACCGGTTGTTGCGGGCGCTCTCTGAATTCAGGATACGCGGCGTCAAAACCAATATCGGCTTTTTAGAGAACCTGCTCAACGATCCGGTTTTCAGGAAAGGAGAATGTACCGTCAACTTTATCCAGGAAAATCCGCAACTTCTCGTTATGCCCCGCCGCACCGACCGCGGCACCAAAGCTTTAAAATATTTAGCGCACGTGGCGGTGAACGGCAATCCCGACGTGCCTTTTCAGGATAAAAAGAAAAACCAGCTTTTCCGGCAGCCTCACGTTCCCGCTTTCGATCCTTCGGCGCCGTACGAAAAAGGAACCCGTGATCTGCTGCTTTCTATGGGCGCCAAAAAGTTTTCCCAGTGGCTTCGCGAAGAAAAAAAGATACACTATACAGACACTACTTTCCGCGACGCGCATCAGTCGCTTTTAGCGACCCGGATGCGCACGTATGATATGAAGGAAATCGCTGAAAGCTACGCGCGGCTACATGGCAGCCAGATCTTCAGCATAGAAATGTGGGGCGGCGCCACCTTCGACGTAGCCCTCCGCTTTCTAAAAGAGTGTCCCTGGAGAAGACTGGAGATCCTGCGTTCGCTGATGCCCAATACGCTTTTTCAAATGCTGTTTCGCGGCTCCAATGCAGTCGGCTACACAGCTTACCCCGATAACCTGATCGAAAAATTTATTGTCCGAAGTTGGGAAATGGGGATCGACGTTTTTCGTATCTTCGACTCTTTCAACTGGGTCGAGAGCATGAAGGGAAGCATCGCCGCCGTCCTGCAACATACGGGCGGAATCGCCGAAGCCTGCATTTGTTATACCGGCGATATCCTGAACCCCGCCCGCCCAAAATACGACCTGCAATATTATCTGGACATGGCCCGTCGTCTGGAAGACGAAGGGGCGCATATTTTGGGGATTAAAGATATGGCTGGCCTGCTGAAACCTTATGCCGCCGAATTGCTGATCAACAAATTGCGGGACAATATCAGCATCCCGATCCATTTGCATACGCACGACACTTCCTCAATTCAATCCGCCACTTATTTAAAAGCCATAGAAGCGGGCGTCGACGTCGTGGATGTCTCGTTGGCCAGTATGTCGGGTTTGACCTCGCAGCCCAATTTCAATTCGATCGTCGCCATGATGCAGGGGCGGGAGCGCGAAAACAAGATCGACCTGCATTCCCTGAACGCTTTTTCCACTTATTTTGAGGACGTCCGCGAATATTACTATCCGTTCGAGTCGGAACTTCGCGCCGGCACCGCCGAAGTCTACGATCACGAGATTCCCGGCGGCCAATATTCCAACCTCCGCCCGCAAGCGCGCAGCCTCGGCCTGGAAGACCGCTTTGAGAGCGTTAAAGATAATTACGCGCTCGTTAACCAAATGTTTGGCGATATCGTTAAAGTGACGCCCTCTTCCAAAGTTGTTGGCGATATGGCGCTGTTCATGACGGCTAATAACCTGACGCCCGAAGACATCATGAACAAAGGAAATACGCTTTCTTTCCCCGATTCCGTCAAAGCCATGATGCGCGGCGACCTGGGGCAATCGCCGGGCGGTTTCCCACTGGCCTTGCAAAAAATAATCCTTAAAGACGAGCAGCCCTATACGGACTCACCGAACGCCCACCTCGCCCCTATCGACTTCGACGCAGCCTTTGCCGAATTCAAACAAAAATTTGGCGACTACGTCCATTTTAACGACTTTCTCTCCTATCAGCTTTACCCAAAAGTCTATACCGAATTTCACGAACACTACGAACAATATGGCGCCGTTCGCAACCTGCCTACGCCCGCTTTCTTTTACGGCCTGAACCACAACGAGGAAATCATCGTCGAGATCGACAAAGGAAAAAATATTCTCGTCCAGTATCTCAACATGACCGAACCCAACGAAGCGGGTCTACGCACTGTCTTTTTCCGCCTCAACGGTCAAACCCGCTCCATCGAAGTTCGCGACACGCAGGTAAAAACGTCCATCGCCGTCCATCGCAAAGCGGCCACTAAAAACGAAGTCGGATCTCCGCTACAGGGCAGCCTCAGCCGCATTCTCGTCAAAGAAGGCGACGAAGTACAACTGCATACGCCCCTGTTTATCATCGAAGCCATGAAAATGGAGAGCGCCGTCAGTTCGCCGATGGCCGGAAAGATCAAAAAGATTTGTTTGAAAGAAAAAACCCTGGTGGCGCAGGACGATTTGGTGATCGAACTGGAATAGTCGTCTGAACCGGGATTTTAAACAGGTTCTATTGATTTTTGGGATATACGGAACCCCATGGCAAGGTGCCTTTTATAAGACTGGGCTTTTCTTACGTCATAAAAATGCGGCATGGCGGGTTGTGTCTGACGAGCGGTTTCTTCCTGCAAGTTATGCGGTTGTGGGATAATTTTCAGCCAAGCGAAGCTTTTTCGCCTCTCCGAATTTTTCTAGCTATCACGGGAAGACGTCCCTTATGACGTTCGCTCCATGTCGCCGACCAGCGATCAGTCGTCGTCCTTTCCACCTTTTCCGCTGGTCTACTCCATTCCGCTCAATGGCTTACTTTTTTTGCTCAAAGACGAAGCCGGACAGGCCGCCGTCTCACTGGGGGAAGACCACACGAAACCCAATGCTGCAGTACCGGTTCGTAGGAACGAAGTTGAACCGGTTCGCGACGCGACAGTACGACGGTAAGTGGCTCCAACTGCCGCCGCGGAGCGCACGGCTAGTACCGGTTTTCGGGCCTTGTGGGTTTTGAAAAGAATCGTTATTTGCATAATATTTTCCGTCATACCAATCGGCGCACCATTCCCATACGTTACCCGACATATCGAATATCCCTAATTCTTTGCCGCTTTTAGTCATGCCGGCCGCGCGCGTGGTATTGCCGGAATTTTCGCTATACCATGCAACATCGTCAATTGCGTCGCTTCCGCTATAAATAAATCCGTTGGATTGCCGGCCGCCGCGCGCCGCGTATTCCCATTCCGCCTCAGTCGGCAAACAATATTTTTTGCCGGTCTTCCCGCTTAGCCAGTCGCAATATGCTTTGGCGTCGTCCCAACTGACGTGAATCACCGGATGAGTATAAGCGGAGGTCGGGCGCTTGGCTCCTTTAACGTCGTGTTCCCAGCATACGCCTTTTTTATCTTCCCAATTCTTAATATTATAAACATAGCTCGATCCGTCCCGCTCGGCGGTCGTCACATAATGATCGTCTTTGATGAAAGCGGCAAACTGCGCGACCGTAACGGCGTATTTCCCGATATAAAAATCGTCCAGAACCACCCGATGTATGGGTTTTTCATTTTTGGGGCCGTCATTACTCCCCATCCTGAAAGCGCCGCCTTCTACAAAAACCATTTCCGGTTCCGTTATCGGATCGCTTTCTTTCTTTTCTGTTTTGGGGGGAATTGTTGGGGCGCTTTCCAGCTTTTCAGACACAATCTCCGGGAGTTTTTTTAAAATATTTAGCAAAGCGTAATTGATTCGCGCAAGCTCCTGTTTATAGGCGTCCAATGAAATGCGTCCTGTAACGGAGTAGTTGTTTTCGTTGTTCTGGTAGCTTGATCCGAGCAAAACAACGTCGTCGGTAAGCGAGGGATCAAAGCGCCAAATATCGCGGCGGGCAAGCGCGAGCGCTTCCTCCGTTTTACCTTGACCGATATATTGACGGACCAAACCTGCTAAATTATTTTTTGAACCCTGTTGAGATGAGCCTGCGATAGGCGGATTTTCGGGCTTCAAAGGTGCATACCAGCTCGTTTCCTGAGAAACCGGTTGGATTTCTCGCAAGCGCGCTTCCATCGCCGCCAGTTTTTTTAAAGTTTCCCGGATTTTGTTGTTGAGCTCGCCGCTTGTGGCGACGCTCGCGTCGACCAGCATCTCGTGGAACTCCTCCAGTTGCGACTTTAATTTTTCAATAGATTTTTCTACTAATCCCCTTTCAAACGAATGCGGGTCGGTCTGTTGATCCATAGCGACAAAGTGGGGCGGGTTAAGTCGTTCATTAAAAAAACAAAAATAGGTAATTTCCGATTGAAAATAAAAAAGGATAGCCCTTATGGAGGGCTATCCTAAATTATATTTAAAAACTTTTCGCTGATCCGATCAATATCCCGGATTCTGTACAATATTCGGATTAGCGTTTACCTCCTGTTGCGGCAGCGGAAGTTGAAAACGCGGATCGCCTGCGGGCAGCGTTTTCATGGCGTTGTTAACGCCCGTACCGTCTGATTTATCGCCGGCAGTCGAACGGATTACTGGTAAATTCAGTCGTTTCAAATCAAAGAAGCGGTGTCCTTCAAAAGCGAGTTCCAAGCGGCGTTGCAGCAGGATAGCGTCCAACAGGGCCTGTCCGGTCTCCGTACCGGCTACAAAGCCTGCATAACGTTGCGCGCGCAAAGCGTTTAAGTCGGCCAGCGCTTCCACGTTTTTATTAAGGCGGGCATTCGATTCGGCGCGGCTTAGGATAACTTCCGCTCCGCGGATAACTTTGACGTCGTCCACGTTGGCGTTGCCGGTAGCGCGACCAAAATATTTAGCAATGTTATTGTAAGTAGCCCCAGAAAAAGCGCTGGTCAGAAAATAGGTTTTCTTCCGAACGTCCGTAGAATCATATTTTTTGAAAAAATCAAAATCGGCGATGAATTCCGGCCGAACGCCACTGGCGCCAGTCTGACTATAATTAACGCCCACCTGAACGCCGTCCTTATCGGTGATTAACACTTTAAACAGTACGCCATCGTTGGAAGCGTCTTTCCAGACTGCCGGAAAGTTGGCCAAAGAAGTAACACTTGGGCTGGTGGTCAGACAGCGGGTAGACGCGTCCACGCAATTTTGCCATTCGCCTCTGTATAAATAAGCGCGCGCAAGCAAACCTTGCACGGCGCCCTTATTCAGTCTCCCTACCCCATTGGAAAGCTTGATTCCTTTTTCCGCTTCAACAAAATCGGCTACAATCTTATCATAATTGGATTTAACGGTTTCGCGTGCCGGCGAAGCGTCGGCAGTTGTCGTCACGTAAGGAATACCGAGATCGCCGTCGGCAGCCTGGGTATAGGCTCTGCCAAAATAGCGAACCATGTCAAAATGCGCAAGGGCCCGAATGGCTAAAGCCTCGGCGCGGGCATTGTCTTTGACAGCGCCGTCGGACAGTTTACCGATATTTTCAAGGATCGCGTTAGCGCGGCGAATAACGCGGTATCCGTCCGCATAAATGGAAGTGGTGGTATTGGAATTATAAATCCAATTGTGAAAGGTCAGCCCGGTTCCGCGGCCCGCGCTGGCGGTCAGCAGGTTGTCGGCTAAAATGTCCGGCACCAGAATCCAGTCTCCGCCAAAATAACTGGTTGACTGCACCATTCCCTGGTAGGCGCCCTTAGCTGCATTTTCAAAATCGACCGGCGTCTGGAAAGCTGTCGTAGTTTCCAGCGCATTGTAAGGAAACAGATTTAGATTTTTGTCGCAACTGGCGGCGCTAAAAAGCGCCAGCGCGAAAAGCGTATATTTAAAATATTTTTTCATTAGTTATTTTAATAATTAGCGGTTAAACGACCTTATACAGAACGCTATTTTTATTTTCGCTTCCGTAACCGGCTCGTCGATGAATAAATAATTAAAACGTAATATCAATTCCTCCGGTATAAGCTCTCGTTTGCGGATAGCTAAACAGAGAGTATAAACCGCCGCGGGTTCCCGCAGCGCCGTTTTCAGCGCTACCAAAGCCAACTTCAGGGTCTCCTTTGTAGCTGGTCCAGGTAGCCAGATTCTGTCCTTGCACATATAAGCGGACATTTTGCATTTTAAAGGTTTTAATCAAATCTTTAGGAAAGCTATAGCTCAGCGTAACGTTTCTCAAACGCACGTAGTCGCCTTTCTGTAAAAAGCGATCGCTGTCCCAGTTAGTTTGTCCGCCGCTGAGTTTAGGCTTTGGAGCTACATTGACGTCGCCTGGTTGTTTCCAATAATTCAGTTCGTCGGCGGTTTGCGCAGAGCGTCCGTTGGCACCGTCGGAGAATAGGGTGCGGTATTGTAAGTTATAAATATAATTGCCGCCGGAATAATAGAAATTGCCAGAGAGGTCAAAACCTTTGTAAGAGAAACTGGTTCCAAGATTTCCAAAATAAGTCGGATCGGGAGATTTGCCGGCAAGAACTACGGCATTACTCGGGCTGTAGGTTTGCACTATTTTGCCGTCTTTATCGTACCATTGCGCGCTTCCGTTGTCGGGATTAACGCCCGCCCAGCGCGACAAAAAGAATACATCGATCGGGTATCCTTCTTTATACTGGCTAACGCCGCCTGCTGCGGTTATTTCTTTACCATTGAAGAGCTTGGTGATCTTATTTGCGTTGTTGGAATAAGACGCCGAGACGGTCCATTTAAAATCGCGCGCTTTGTTGCGAATAATATCGTAACTGAGACCCGCTTCCACGCCTTTATTCTCTAAATCGCCGATGTTTTTCAGCGTGGTCGAGAAACCGGTCGTTTGCGAAACGGGCTGGTTAAAGATCAAATCGGTGGTTTTTTTGTAGTAATATTCCACCGATCCGCGCAGACGCGATTGCATGGCTTCCATCTCCAAACCTATCCCCCAGTTGAAGTTTTTCTCCCAGGTAAAATTGGGATTGGCCAATTGAGACGGAATAGACGCAGGCAGGTTATTGTAGCTGGAGTTCAAAGCGTACAGACCCAGCGAGGAATAGTTCCCAATATTGAAATTACCCGAAGTACCCAGGGAACCGCGGAGTTTGAAAATATCCGCAAATTTGAACGCGTTTTTGAAGATCGGCTCGCGTGCAAGATTCCAGCCAGCTCCGACTGCCCAGAACGTGCCATACCGCTGATTGACTCCAAAACGCGACGAACCGTCGCGACGAACAGAGCCTTCAATTGCGTAACGGTCCATAAAACTATAATTCAACCTGCCAAACAAGGAATACAACGACCAGTCGGTCCGCGTTGTAGAAGCGGCCGTCGGGGTTGCTCCGTTGTCCTGCGTGGTCACTAGCGACGATGGAAAACCCTTGGCAGAAAGGCTGTAAGTTTTGGTTTTATCTTCGGTGTACTCTATTCCTGCCAAGGCGTCCAGATGGTTATCTTTGTTCAGGTCCCAGCCATATTGGGCGGTGTTGGAGAACACGTAATTGAATTCCCGCAAACCGTTGTCCGTTTTGGATCCCGGCGCGGCGGGGTCTCCTACGTAACCATCCAGGATAGAACCCGGCTCGTCGTAATATTCGTGCGTAAAATCGCGCAGGTTCAAACCGATGGTTGAGCGAAGATGCAAATTAGCAATTGGCGTTACTTCGCCAAACAGCGTGCTGACCCCGCCTAAAGTGAAATCGCTCTCCGGGTTGGTTTGTATAGCCTCTACAATGTTGAATCCCTGATGGGTTAAATTATAAGATCCGTCGGCTAAATGGACGGGTTCATAACTGTTGTAAGTATATAAAGCGCGAATAGTGCCCTGAACATTGTTCCGGTCCCGGATTTGGTCGTTCCCCTGCCCTGAAAGCGAAGTATAGCTGCCCAATTTAAACCAATCGGTCGGTTTGTATTCCAAATTCAGGCGTCCGGATTTACGCTTGTAAGAAGATCCCTGACTGATCCCTTGCTCGTCGTAATTTTGCAGGGAAAAAAAGTAGTTGAATTTTTCGTCGCCTCCGTTCAGGTTGACCTCATACGTATTGAACTGAGCCGTACGCAACAGCGTTTTTTCCCAGTCTGTATAAGAAAGCGAATTCCAGACGGTTTGACGTTCGGCGTCGGTTAAGGCCGTAAATTTTTTCCCAGCATAATTTTTAGCCAGCGAATCAGAGATAGGCTGGTTCACGAACCCTAAATCATACTCATATTGCAATTTTTCCTGCTGATTCATTAAGCGGTAATTGTCCGGCGTTTTCATCTTGACGCCGTGTTGTACCCGTAAAGTCAACTGTGGTTGCGAATGTCCCTGGTTTCCTTTTTTGGTCGTCACCAATATGACGCCGTTTGCGCCTCTGGAGCCATAAATCGAAGCAGACGCCGCGTCTTTGAGAATAGTAATGTTCTCAACGTCATTGGCATTGATCAGACTATAATAATCGGAACTTAACGCGACGCCGTCCACGACGTACAAAGGGTCTCTGCCCGCAGAAATAGAGCCTATGCCCCTTACGCGGATAAATGCCGGCGCGCCCGGACGACCGCTTTGGGCCGTTACCTGTACGCCCGTCGCTTGGCCCTGAAGCATATTATCCAACGATCCCAAAGGAATCTGGTCCAGCGACCGACTGGAAATGGAGGAAACCGAACCTACCACCCGCGTTTTCGTTTGCGTCCCATACCCAACAATCACCACATCCTGCAGGACTTGGTTATTGTCCAACTGGGCGTTCAGGACGGATGCGCCGTTGATCGGAACTTCTTTGTTCAGGTACCCGACATAAGAAAATATGAGCGCATTGGAAGCGGCGGGAACAGTCAGGCTGTATTTGCCGTCCGCGTCGGTCGCGGTTCCGACGGTAGTACCCTTGGCAACTACGGTGGCGCCGATCAGGGCTTCCCCCTTTTCGTTGGTCGCCATGCCGCTCACCGTACGCTGCGCCATGGCAAGTCCGCCGGCGCAACAAAGGAAAAACAGAAAAAATAAACGTTTTTTCATAACATTAATTAAGTACAATGAATAAAAAGATTGAAAAATGAAATACGGCATCAGGCCGCCAAGCGCGGCTATAAAAATATGGGTTGTGAAGCGCGTTTAGGAAGTAGGAACTTATGGGATCAAGCCAAAGTTTTCATGCGTAATTTTAAAGGCTAAACGACTGTGAAGGCAAATATAGAGAACGCCGGTAAATTATTTTCTAAAAAAATAAAAAAAGCGATTAGAAAATCAATGAATAAACGGTTATTTATCTGTCAGATGTTGATTAATTTTTAAAAAAAAGCTTCTTTTATTATAATTTTTACAACCGCCTTCTATATAATATTAACGATTAATTAACAATCCGGCTTTTTTATTCCCTATGTATTTTTATTTTTAAAAATTATGATTAAGCGGCTTTTTGAATATTTTTAAATTTTAACATATAATTATTCAAATCACTTTGTTTATAACCTATTTATGGTATAAAATTTGCACCTTTACGTTTGTGCGTACGGGTTCTTCTTCATGCCGTCCGTATAAATAAGGTTTAAAGCGTTTAATGAAAAGTGTATGGGGCGTCAATCTCTGTACACTTTTTTTTACCTGCCTCTGTTGAAAAACAATAAAACCCGTCGAAAGCGACTGATTATTTTATCTTTGCAGACGATCCGAATTGTTTTAACCCCCGTTACCCGTTACTTTTCATGCAATTTACTTTTCTCGGAACCGGCACTTCGCAGGGCGTTCCCGTGATTGGCTGCCAGTGCGTCGTTTGCCGTTCTTCGGACCCGCGGGATAAACGGTTCAGAACCTCGGGGCTGGTTACATGTGGAAAAACCAATATTTCCATCGACTGCGGCCCTGATTTTAGAAGTCAAGCGCTCCGCGCAGACGTCAAAAACCTCGAAGCGATCGTTTTTACGCACGAGCACAACGACCATATTATTGGTCTGGACGACGTGCGCCCTTTCAATTTCACCGGCAAATTCGGAGGCCGCCGTATGCCGCTTTATGCAACTTTACAGGTTCAGCGCGAAATCCAACTGCGGTTTGCGTACGCTTTTCGCGAAAACCCCTATCCCGGCTCTCCCAGATTTGACCTAATAGAAATTGATCCGTCCTTAATGTTCCAAATCGCCGGGATTGATTTTCTGCCGCTGGAAGTACTACACGGCGATTTGCCGGTCCTGGGATTTCGTATTTTCGATTTCGTTTATATTACAGACGCTAAAACCATCGGGCCGGAGACGAGAAAAAAAATGAAAGGAACGCGGACGCTGGTCGTCAACGCCCTGCACCACGAACCGCATCACGCGCATCTGAACCTGGCGGAAGCGTTGGCTTTTATTGAAGAAATCGTTCCCGAACGCGCCTACCTGACGCATATCAGCCACCGCATGGGGCTGCACGCGGCATGGGGAAACCGGCTGCCGCCGGGGGTCTCGTTCGCTTACGATGGCCTGACCATTGAAATACCTGGCTTCAACGAAAAATCCTGACGGCGCTAACGGGTTTTTTTTATCTTTGTGCGCTTTTTTGAAAAGGCTTCCAAATGGAAGGATTCAATACTGAAAGCGCTCATTTAATTATAATTAGTATAGTATGGCAAATACCTCGGATATTCGCAACGGATTATGTATCGAGTTTAACGACGACATTTACACGGTCGTAGAATTTTTGCACGTAAAACCCGGTAAAGGCAACGCTTTTGTTCGCACAAAACTTAAAAGCATGAGCAACGGACGGGTAGTCGATAATACTTTTCAGTCGGGCCATAAAATAGACGTGGTACGGATTGAAAGAAGAAAATTTCAATACCTTTATCCCGAAGACGCCGGATTCAACTTTATGGACGGCGAAACCTTCGAACAAATTGTCATAGACAAGGACATGATCGCAAACGCCGATCTGATGAAAGAAGGCGTGGAAGTGGAAATTGTTTTCCATTCCGAAAAAGAAACGCCGCTAACCGCCGAACTGCCCGGGAAAGTGACGCTGGCCGTCGAATATACCGAGCCGGGTATGAAAGGCGATACCGCTTCGTCGAACAGCTTAAAAACCGCGCGGCTTGAGACGGGCGCCGAGGTAAAAGTTCCGCTGTTCGTCAACACCGGCGATAAACTGGTCATTAATACCGTCGACCGGTCGTACGTCGAACGGGCCAAATAAGAACTTATCAATAACCAACAGATGACCTTTAAAGAAATTCAGGAGCTGATCGCTTTGGTCAACAAATCCAACCTGACGGAATTTATCATGCAGGATGGCGATCAGAAAATTGTCATCCGCACGAGTAAATATATCAAAGGCAGGCCTTTCGCGGCGTCCGAACAAGCTCCGCCGCCGGTCTATCAGCAGCCTGCCCCGCCGCCCGCTTTGCGGCTTTCTGAACCAGCTCAACAAGATCTGGCGCCTCCGCCGCCCAAAGCGCCGGCTGTTGATCCCTCCGCCGGTTTGCTGGAGATCAGGTCCCCCATTGTCGGCACTTTTTATCGCTCCGCCACGCCCGAAAAAGGGCCGTTCATCAAGATTGGCGACGCCGTTATTAAGGGAACGGTGGTCTGTCTGATCGAAGCTATGAAACTATTTAACGAGATCGAATCCGAAGTCAAAGGTAAAATTGTTAAAATCGTGGCCGACGACGCGTCGCCCGTCGAGTACGACCAGGTGTTGTTTTTAGTCGATCCTAATTAAAGCGAGCGCAGCCGGAAGCGCGTCTCCGAAACGACGCCATTCATTTTTACTCTGCCTCCATTTCTTTCCGACCTGACGCCTCGCCAACAGCCAATCCAACATGTTCAAAAAAATATTAATCGCCAACAGAGGAGAAATAGCCCTTCGCGTCATCCGAACCTGTAAAGAAATGGGCATCGAAACCGTCGCCGTCTATTCCACCGCCGACCGCGACAGCCTGCACGTCCGTTTTGCCGACGAAGCCGTTTGCATCGGCCCTCCCGCGTCCTCGCAGTCCTACCTTAACGTTCCTCAAATCATGGCGGCGGTGGAAATAACCAATGCCGACGCCGTTCACCCCGGCTATGGCTTTCTTTCTGAAAACGCCGACTTTTCGGAGATCTGTTCCGAATACGGGATCAAATTCATTGGTCCGCGCCCTGAACATATCCGAAAAATGGGCGATAAGATCACTGCCAAAGATACGATGATCAAAGCGGGCGTTCCAGTGGTGCCGGGTTCCGACGGCCTGCTCAAAGACCTCAAATCGGGCTGGCAGATCGCTAAAGATATTGGTTATCCCGTCATTTTGAAAGCTACCGCCGGAGGCGGGGGCCGGGGTATGCGCATCGTCTGGGAAGAAAAACAGTTTGAGTCTCAATGGAATAACGCCCGCATAGAAGCTAAAGCCGCTTTTGCCAACGACGGTATCTATGTCGAAAAATACGTCGAGCAGCCCCGCCATATCGAATTTCAGATCGCCGGCGATCAGTACGGAACTGTTTGCCACCTGTCGGAACGGGATTGTTCGATCCAGCGCCGTCACCAAAAACTGGTGGAAGAATCGCCCTCCCCTTTTATGACTCCGGAATTGCGCGACCGCATGGGCGCAGCCGCCATCAAAGCGGGCGCTTCGATCAACTACGAAGGAGTGGGAACCGTTGAATTCCTGGTCGATAAATACCGGAATTTCTATTTTATGGAGATGAACACCCGCATCCAGGTCGAGCACCCGGTCACGGAAGAAGTTATCGACCACGACCTCATCAAAGAACAGATCAAGATCGCCGCAGGCGAACCGATCTCCGGGAAAAATTATTTCCCCCTGATGCACGCTATAGAATGCCGCATCAACGCCGAAGACCCCTTCAACGACTTTCGTCCCAGCCCGGGCAAGATCACTTCTTTTCACACTCCCAAAGGTCACGGCGTCCGCGTCGACACCCACGCCTACGCGGGATACACGGTCCCGCCTTATTACGATTCACTGATCGCCAAACTCATCTGCCGCGCGCAGACCCGCGAAGAGTGCCTCGCTAAAATGGAGCGATCCCTGGACGAGTTCATCATCGAGGGCATTAAAACGACGGTTCCTTTTCATCAGCGGCTTATGCGCAACGAGGCTTTCCGGCGCGGCGATTATAATACGGGTTTTTTGAATACCTGGGATTTCACCAAAGAAGCGGAAATGGCAGAGTAAGTAGCTATTAGCTATTAGCCGTTAACTTTTATTTTATTGACTTTGAATACATTACAAACATCATAATGTCGTTCATTTTTCTCCTGGCGCTTAGAAGTTAACATGGAGCTACACCTCAACATTATTGGCGCCCTGTTGACTGTTTTGGCGTTGGTCCACATTATTTTCCCAAAATATTTTGACTGGGCGGAGAACCTGAAACCCCTCAGCCTGATTAACCGGCAAATGATGCATACCCATACTTTTTTTATTGCGTTGACGATTTTAATGATCGGGTTGTTGTGCCTGACGTCGGCGGAGGAACTAATCCATACGGCGCTGGGTAAACGAATCTCCTTAGGGCTGGCCGTCTTTTGGGGATTGCGTTTGCTGACGCAGTTCTTTTTCTACTCGTCCGACCTTTGGAAAGGGAAAAGGTTTGAAACCGTCATGCACGTGTTGTTTTCGCTGTTTTGGATGTATATGACGGCGGTGTTTTTTAGAATATATATTTCCTGAAGGGTAGAACCGGATAAAGGCGATTTTAGCGCTCTATGCGAGTAATGGGTTGAAATAGCGGTTAAATACCGGGTTGCCTTTTGCGAATATTTAATTATAAACCATTAAGGATATAGTGTTTCCGGGTTACCTTTTAGTTCAACCTTTCCGCAGATTGAGCACAGTCTGAGGGAGGGGTTATACGTGACTCAGGTACGGCTCATGTACGGCTTATGTATGAATCATGTACGGCTTATGTTCGGCTTATATATGGCTCAGGGGGTTGACGAATATAGGATTTTATTAAGGATAAAGGGAGGTCGGGGCCGGGATTTTCGGGATAAAAGGAACTCTGTGCGCTTGTTATATTCAGTTCCGGTTTTCGGGTCTATCGTCCCGGCGACCTTTTGGACTTTTTCAACTCATTATTCGCATTTGTTGTTTATTTTCATGCGGCAACAAAAAGCAAATTACGCTTTTAACTTTCCGGCTTCGATCAAGTCTTTTTTGATTTCAATAACCATATCAAAGGAGACTTCTAACGCGTCTGCTATTTGGACGTCCGATAAAAGCTTTTTCATTAGCAAACGTTCAATGTTTGCACGTTGCGTTTCTTCAATTGCTTCTACTCTTCCTTTTTTATAAGAAGGGTCTTTTCTAACGTCAAAAAAATGAGGCATCGTATTTTCTATTTGTTGTTGAGTTTCATCCTGCAAGTTACGCAGTTGCGCAATGATTTTCAACTGGGTTAAATGCTTTTTAAATCTTTCCGGGTCTTCGGCGTCTAAAATTTTTATTTTCTCTAAAATATTTTTCAGCACTTGCGGCGCGCCCTGCCCTTTTGGGAACTTACACAATAACGCCAATACCACTTCCTCCGGTATGGAAGACGCTAAAAACGGGGCAGCGTCGATGGCCTTTAAATAAACAAGTTCAAATTTGAATTTCCCTTTTTCTCCTACCTGGACCGACGTCCGCATGGCCGGTTTTTGTCTCCAGCATAAATGACGAATTGTTTGACGTTCGTTCTTTTCTCGCGATAGATTGCCGTCTAGTAGTTCATCAGCCGCAGAAACTAAAGATTATTAAGTCGGGCTGGATGGAAACTTCTCCGCCGGTGTAGACGCCAAAGATCATTGGAATTTAATATTTAATTCAGAAATAAATTAGCGTTTATCAAAATGCTTTTTAATTATTTCTGTTCCCAAAATTTAGGTAAATTCAGGTCATTCATAATCTTCGGCATGTTCTCATCACCTGTCCCAATAAAAACTCTATTCAAATCTAAATCCCAAACTAAACAGAGCTTGGCAATAATTTGCGTAACTTGAGTTCTTACACTTGAAGTTCTTGTTAGGAGAAATCTTTCTTCATAATTTTTACTCATGAAATGTAAATAGTTTTCCCCGCATTTATGTATAACTGCTGTATATAAGCTTTTTTCATGATAAAAAACTACCATAGTAACTCTTCTCACGGTAGGATTTATATAGATTGCAGCCGTAGCTTCCTTTCTCCAATCACTTGCAGTTATGCAGGTCGCTATACTTTCGTCTAATACCTCTGCCAATGATTTTTTACAACAAGGACAATATTCAATTAATTGAGGTTTTTCAAAAATTGTTAATTTAATATTATTGCCTAACCAAACTAATTCTTCAAAAATCATATCTGTTAATTCATCCATGGGTCCGTCAGTCAAATGCGATAATCTTTCAAATATAATTTTACCTGCTACTGATTGAATTATGAATCTAAAAGAATGAACAATTTCTATAGTACCATATACATTCAACACAGCTATAAATTTTGGATTTGGTTTTTGCGCTTCTTTGACAAATTCTTCCCATTCATTTTTTAATTCTAATATTTTGTCTGCGCTTAATTCATTATGTTTAATTAAGTTATATTTCTGAGGGCGGTGATGTAAATCGTGCTCTTTGGTACATAATACTGCAATATTGCTTTCTACATTATTTGAAGGATTCTCATCAATATGATGGAATTCTACTCCGACGCCCCGTTCCTTACAAACACAGCAAACTCCTAAATTTTTCTTAAGCAAATTTTCTTTAACTTTAGATGGAATCAGTATTCTTACTTTTGGCATTATTATTTTTTTATTTTATTTGCAAATTTAATATTTGAAAATAATTGTAATTTTGTTAGGCACTAAATAAAATTAATTCATATAGAAGAGGCCATATTATTTAGAAAGCAAGTTATTTACATAACGCAAAATTATATAAAAATTAAGGAAATTTATATTTTACAATCCTATTTAAACTTATATATTATACTTTTAGTCTTTGTTTAATGGATAGTTTTTTCTTATAATTCATCCGTAATAAAAAATCGTAATCGTTTTACTTAAATATAGCGTATCAAATAAATTCCATTATTCTTTATAATTACCAACCGTTCTTTTTACCATTTACCACCATTATTATCACAAAACAAACCATGAAAAATTACACATTCCTAAACATTTTCCTTTTAGCCGCGCACTTTATTACCGCCCAAACCACCATACCCATAGAAGCCTCTAATCAGGCTATTGTCCTGCAAACTGACGCGGAGGGGCATTTGCTGATGGTTTATTGCGGCAAACCGCTGGCGCGTAAGGAAGAATACGCTTCCGTATATGGGAATTACCACATGAAAGACGAAGACGTCATGGGGCTGTTCAACAGCGCGTATCCGTTTGCGGGCACGCTTTGCCCGATCGAACCGGCGATCCAGGCAATGCACGGCGACGGGAACGGGGCGCTTGACCTGAAATACGTGAAACACGAAACCAAAGCGCTGGACGCCCATAGTTCGCTGACGACGATTTTGCTGCGAGACCCCGTTTATCCTTTTGAAGTAACGCTGTTCTATAAAGTCTGGAAAGCGGAGAACGTGATCGAGCAATGGAGCGAGATCCGGCACTCGGAAAGCAAAGCGGTGGTCCTGAAAAAGTTTGCGTCGGCCAATCTTTACCTGACGGACAAAGACTTTTACCTGACGACTTTTCACGGAAGCTGGGCCAGCGAAATGCAGCCTGACGAAACGAAACTCTCGCCGGGTATGTTTGCCGTCGATTCCAAATTGGGAACCCGCGCGGAGTTGTTGCAAAGCCATGATTTCATGGTTGCCTTCGGGCAGCCGGCGACCGAAAACGATGGGGAAGTGATGCTGGGCCAGTTGGAATGGAGCGGCAGTTTTAAACTGGAGTTCAACGTCGATACTTATCATAACCTCCGGCTCATGGGGGGCGTCAATCCGTACGCTTCCGAATATGCGCTGGCGCCCGGCGAGGTCTTTAAAACGCCCGCCCTGCTCTATACTTTTTCTCATCACGGGAAAGGGGAAGCCAGCCGCAACCTGCACAACTGGGCGCGGGATTACCGACTTTTGGACGGTCGCGGCGAACGGCTGACGCTGCTCAACAACTGGGAGGCCACTTTTTTTAACTTCAACGAGGAAAAACTGACGGCGCTGTTCAAGGACGCCCACACACTGGGCGTGGATATGTTTTTGCTGGACGACGGCTGGTTCGGGAATAAATACCCACGCAACGACGACCATGCAGGGCTGGGCGACTGGCAGGAAAACGTCCAGAAATTGCCGCACGGGCTGGGTTATCTCGTCAAAGCGGCGCAAAAAGAGAACGTCAAATTTGGGGTCTGGATAGAGCCTGAAATGGTCAATCCTAAAAGCGAACTCTACGAAAAACATACGGACTGGGTCATCCGCGACCCCCAACGACCGGATCATTATTTTCGCAACCAACTGGTATTGGATCTGAGCAATCCGAAGGTGCAGGATTTTGTATTTAAGATCGTCGACAGTCTTTTTATCAAATATCCCGACCTGGCGTTCATCAAGTGGGACTGCAACTCGCCTATTTTGAACGCTTACTCGGCTTACCTGAATACGCAAAAAAAGCCGCAAACGCATTTGCTCATCGAATACGTCAGGGGGCTATACAATGTATTGCAGCGGGTGCGGGCAAAATACCCGAAAACGCCGATGATGCTGTGCAGCGGCGGCGGCGGACGAACGGATTACGAACTGCTGCGCTATTTTACGGAATTCTGGCCCAGCGACGACACCAATCCGCTGGAACGGATCTATATGCAGTGGAATTATTCGCTATTTTTTCCCTCTATCGCCGTCGATAACCACGTGACGGACTGGGGCAAACAACCCATCAAATACCGCGTGGACGTAGCGAGCATGGGCAAACTGGGCTTCGATATTGTGGCGGGAAAACTGAGCGCGCCCGACTTCGCTTTTTGTCAACAAGCCATCCAAAACTACAACAGCTTTAAAGACGTCGTCTGGCATGGCGATCTCTACCGGCTGGTCGATCCGTTCAAAAACACGCAGGCGTCGTTGATGTATGTCGATAAAAATAAAAGCCGCGCCGTGATGTTCAGCTACCTCGTCAGTAACCGGTTTATGATCAATCCTCGCGAAAATCCAGTCCGGCTGGCGGGTCTGGACGCCGCGAAAACCTATAGGGTCAAAGAACTCAACCTGTATCCGGGCGCGAAACCTTCGATGGACGAAAGCAAAACCTATTCCGGCGATTTCCTGATGACGGTGGGTATTAATCCGGAGTTGACGCAGGAGCGGATGAGTATCGTGTTGGAAATCACCGATGTGAAGTAAGCTTCTTACAAAGTTTTTAAGTATTCCACCACCGCTTTCCGTTCAGCCGCGCTCAGGGCGTCGCCATAGGTATGCCCTTTATTTCCATACCCGCGCTTCGTCGAATCGTACGTTTTGGTATCCGTTTTGGACGTCTGCGCGGTATATTTCCAACCGACTTTGACGGGGTCGTACTCCGAATTATCGAACGAGCGGGTCCAAAAAGCGGGGCGTTGGGATGATTGGAGCAGGTCGTCGAGGGTAGGGACGGAACCGTTGTGGAGGAAGGGGGCGGTCGCCCAGACGCCATCGAGCGGCGGCGCGACATAGCCCAGCGTGGACGTAACCAAGTTGCCGGCGTACGCGCCTTTGCCAAACCAACTGCCATTGTACCAGTTGGAATATTCGGAAAAGGCGGCGAAATCATTGGCCAGCGCCGGATCGGTACCTACTACATTTGCCGCAATAAAAAAATTAGGATAAGCAGGATTGGCGCCATACGTTCCATGGCAACTCGAGCAGGTTTTTTCAAAAATGGTTTTCCCGGTAGCGGCCAGCGTCTGGTCGATCGGGAAAGGATATTTGGGCGGCTGCATGCTTTTCATCCAGGCCAAGACGTCGGGCGCTTTGGCATCCACTTTGCGGGCTTCCACGCTGTCGGCCATTGTCAGCAGTTCGCTGGCGAGCATGATGCGCGATAAATCTTTTTGACCCAGGCCGGTAAAATACAGGGCGTTTTTCTTTTTGACGTTCCACCAGGCCGGAACTTTAGTGGCGGGAAACTGGCCGGGCAGATTCCCGAACTGGACGTCGGCGAGCCAGGTCAGATCGTCGCTTTTGCGGTGTGCGGCGAGGAGGGCAAATATTTTTTGGGCAGGGTTGACGCCCTGCACGTCTGTGAGAATGTTCGGGCCGATCGTTCGCAATCCGCGCGAATAGGGGTAATACGCTTTCCATTCTTTAGAATCCATTCCGTATTGACTTCGCACGACCTGATCCAACAGGTCGACGGCGGGCGTTTTGTCGTGCGTATAATCGACGGTGTTATTTCCGAGGCCGACGACGAGTTGGCCGTTGATTTTTTCCGCGTGGCAACTGAGGCAATTGTTGACGACCATTTTGACGCCCGTAGCCGAGGTTACTACGTTATAGTTATAGGCGACCCCTTTGGCGTCGCCGGTCCTGCCGAGGTCGTCGGGATTTTTATTCCCAAAAATAGAGACGTAGACGTCGTAAGGAATACCGCTGCTTACATAGTCGCCTTTGATCAGGTAATCGTATCCGGCGGCGGCGCTTCCGGAGCGCTGCGGATTTGCGCTAAGTTGCGTCGCGCCCTGCGGCAGGGACGGCGTTGGGTCGGAAGCGGTCGAATTATGGCAATTATCAAGCGCCAAGACTAAAAAGAGCGCAAAAATAAGGCTCAGAATATTTTTTTTCATTGGAAACGGCGCCGAGTGTTAGTAAGTAAGTACGGATAATGGCCGGCGCTTTATACAACGCCGGATCGGCGGCATGGTTTATAATTCGCTGTTTTTTACTTAAACGCATAGCGGGAGACCGTCTCAACCGGGCAGCATAGAGAAGAAGACCCGCTAAAAAATCGGAAATAAGTTAATTATTCATTGGTTTGCTGCGTAACCGTTCCCCAAAAAATCAGCATAATAAAACTTAATCCGAGCGCCGCTAACGGATAGAAGCAAGCGACGGCGGTAATGACCAAGTTGCAACATAGGCCAGTCATTTGATTCCTTCGGATACTTTGAACGACCGACTGCGGGACCGTTTCCAGCAGGATCCCCTTATCGCGACAAGCCACGAACCACAACAAATTAAAAGCAAAAGCCACCAAAACAAAATAGCCGGTAT